>CACYEC010000255.1 GCA_902773225.1 uncultured Bacteroidales bacterium | reverse complement strand
TATATAATAAAACTACTTTGTATTAAACAACCGTATTATTTTACTTGCTGGCTCATTTTTTACATTCAAAAATGTAATAATTCAGTTTTTCTGTTGTCTATAAAGTAGAGATGAGTCAGACGATAGACATAGAAGAGCAACGACGCATCATCCGAATCAAGGAATGTAAGAGAGTAGGGGACCATAAGGCCTCAGCAAAGGAGTATGCTTTTTTCGTCAGACGATATTCACATCAGGTGCTCAACTTCGTCGCGAGGATGGTGACAGACATCAGCGATGCCGAGGAACTGGCCCAAGATGCCTTCATCAAAGCCTACCACAGTCTAGACTCGTTTGTGGGACAATCATCATTCCTCACCTGGATTACCCGCATCGCCTATCATGAAGCATTGAACCATTTGAAGCGCAGACGACTTTTTGAGGTAAACATCGACGACCTGCCAATGATGGACACGAGCCTACCTGACGATGAACTTTCGACGGGACGTGAGGAACGCATCCAGCTGATGGAAGAAGCGCTTGATGACCTGCCTCCTGACGAACGGATGCTGATCCATCTCTACTATTATGAGGACAGACCGCTTCGAGACATTGCCTACATCATGGATGTCAAACCGAATGTTTTAGGCACAAGGCTATACAGAATCAGAAAGAAACTGCTACAGATGATAAAACAAAAAGAAAATGGACAAACTCAAAGATAACGACATACGGGAGGCTTTGTGCCGAAGGGAAACAAAACGACGACAGCCCGAAGTGCCAGACAATTTCTGCGACAAGGTGTTGGCAGGTATAGAGACACCTCCTTCTTCTCAACGAAAATGGACCTGGGTAGCTGTCGCAGCTTGTTTGTTGCTGCTGATTGGCGTCGGTGTGACAACGAATCTGAAGGATCATTCCACATCTGACCAGACCAAAAGGACAGCAAAGGTAGAATCGAAACCTGAGAAGATGGACATCGAAGTGATTCCCCAAAAGACGGAACCAACAGAACAACCCTCTTCCATCCAACCACAGCCCGTTTCAGAGGACAAGACGACCAAGACGGAAAGAACGGTGGAGAAGGTAGGTACTCGACCTCAAAAGCATACCGAAAGCAAAGATCTTCCATCAATTCCAGACGAGGAACCTGAGACAATCGAGCCGATGGATATTCTGAGGAAGGTGCAAGAGGCGACACCGATCACAGAAACGCCTGCTCAAGTTTATACGACCTGCATACCAAAAGAAGACACGACGATAGACTCGACTTATATCTCCCCCAGCAAGGTCGATGAGTTCATCGCAAAACTGGCCGACTACTACGATGTTGATCCTATCACGTTACCATGTCTCGGTCGTACTGACAGTACTGTGGTGTCAAAAGCCTACGTCTTCCCCGACAACGATGAAGTGAAACTGTTCAGTCGTTTGTTGCAAGTCGCATGCCGATACAAAGACGACACCCCTGGATATCTGCTCAACTTCTCCCACCGTCAGTTCTTCTTCACTTTGGACGACAGCAGGAAAGGAATGAAACACCTTTGGATTGCCGAACGTATAGGTGGTGGCAGGATTCTGCTCTATAGCACACGCTCTCCTAAATCCACTAACGTGCCTTCGGATTGTTATCGGAAGTATCGAGAGCAACTGACGAATACCAGCACAAGAGAATTGTAGTTGTTGCAAGCAGGCTGCTTGCGTACCCCCGCCAGCCTGTGACTATTAACGTATTTCAAGCAAACAATTCATAATAACTAATCATATCAACAAATAAAGACACACAAACATGAGACGTATGACAATCATCTGCCTGTTGGCACTAACCAGCACTGTCATGGAGGCACAAGAACAAACGAAAAATACAGTTTTGGTCGATGGACCGATATTCATGGTGGCTTTTTCTGAATTGGAAGAAGACAAGAAAGCCAAGGAAAAAACAGTAGTTTGGCCAAGTACAGAGAATGCCTGGATCAAGGACTTCGTCTGGGCGAAGGATGTTCACGCCATAGGTGACGAAAAAATGGATGTTTTCAATGGCCCAATCATATCTTCCTGGGACGATAAGGCATTGTTCACCCCAATGAAATGGAGACTGACCGAAGAGGAGGGCGAGACGGTGTTGCATTGCTACATGCGTATGCCTGCCGACGTGGTGACCAATCTTTGGTTAGCATCGGAGGAAACCGCCATCACCGACATGGAAACAGGCGTGCAGTACCGTGCTAAACGCTCCATGCCCGACTGCATGAGGAAACACTTCGGTGTGAAAGCCAAGAAAGGCAACGTCCTCGACCTGCGCGTTTATTTCCCAGTTCTGCCACCTACCGTAAGGGACATCGCCATCTATGGTGTACCCAACTGGGGACTGCGTGGGGATGAAAAGATCAGCATCAGAACGGAGAAAGTATCGAGTTTTTATCGCCAGACATACGATACCTTGCCACAATTCCATCATCCCCATCTTATCAAGCCAGCCAATAACTACGACAAGGACAATCATGAAACATGGGCAGTATATGACGATGCCCATCTCATCCAACCCGTTGAAGAGGGTACCATGGC
Organism: uncultured Bacteroidales bacterium; assembly: GCA_902773225.1. Lineage (GTDB taxonomy): Bacteria > Bacteroidota > Bacteroidia > Bacteroidales > Bacteroidaceae > RUG11857. The sequence goes on along the minus strand of CACYEC010000255.1, from coordinate 141 downwards.
ACTCTGGCGCACACCGGAAGCCACCTATTTAGCTATAGCCCATGAGCAGAATTGGATGCGTGAATACTTCGGTCACAATGCCGGTGCCATGCTTGTGGATCCCTCTGGCCATCAATATAAGTTGAAAGAGGTTCAGGATTA
>CACYEC010000254.1 GCA_902773225.1 uncultured Bacteroidales bacterium | reverse complement strand
CAATCAGATGAAAACTGTACAGATAACACCAGCATATTCTTACAATAAGGAATGGCGTGGCCTCTACGAATCGGCTTTTCCAGAGAACGAGCAAATTCCTTGGGATGACTTGATGCGCCTGATTGACCAGATGTCATTGGACTTTACGGCCTATTACGATAACGAGGAGTTCATCGGATTCACCATCGTCTATCCTCGTCGTTCTTTTAACTGGTTCTGGTACTTTGCTGTTTCTGAAGAACTGAGAGGAAAGGGTGTAGGTCAGCGGATTCTCTCTCAGTTGATTAGAAAATATGAAGGACAGTCAATGGTGCTCGATATGGAGAGTCCTTACCAAGACCCATGCCCCAATTCGGCACAGAGGAAACGTCGCCATGCTTTCTATCTACGCAATGGATTCCGTGATACTAATGTCTATCGTCTATATGGCGATATCGAAATGACTATTATGATGATGGGGCCTGGTTCTTTCACTTTGCAGGATTGGGATGATGTTACCAACGAACTGAAAGAGTTCTGGTGGCCTGAAGTCTAAGGGAAGGAGGAGTGGTTCGCTCGTATTATTTTTGTAAGTAACTTCTAAAAATCGCTTGCGATTTGAACGATATTTTCATAAAATTCTTAATATCAATAGGATAATAATTCTAAAATTTGAGAATTCGTGATAAATAGAACATTCCTGTAAATAAACACCAATTAAATTTTATGTAATATGAAAAAACTAATGATTTTCAGCCTATTGGCATTTGTATGCGTGCTGACTGCTTCCGCACAGAGTATCTACGACTTCAAGGTGAAGGATGGAGCAGGTCAAGAAGTGTCACTCTCTGACTATAAGGGGAAACTGCTGCTCATTGTCAACACGGCTACCCGATGCGGATTCACGCCTCAATACAAAGACCTGGAGGCTATTTATGAGAAGTACCACGGCGAGGGACTGGAGATTCTTGACTTCCCCTGCAACCAGTTCGGACAACAGGCTCCTGGCTCCTTTCAGGAGATTCACCAGTTCTGCACCGCCAACTACGACATTCATTTTCCCCAGTTCGACAAGATTGAGGTCAACGGGGACAATGCTCATCCACTCTATGTGTGGCTGAAAGGCGGGGAAGACATCAAGTGGAACTTCACCAAATTCCTTATTTCCCGTGATGGAAAAATCCTGCGCCGTTACGAGCCGAGAGACAAAATGAGCGACGTGGAAGCGGATGTTCAGATAGAGGTGAACCCGGTTCTGAGCAACATCATGGCTCGTCGTTCTGTCCGAAAGTATATCGACAAGCCGGTGGAGCATGAGAAACTGGAGGTCATAGTCCGTGCTGGCATCAATGCACCAAGCGGCATGAACCGCCAACCTTGGATCGTACGGGTGGTGGAAGACCAGAAACTCATTGCCGACGTGACAGAGGTTTATAAGAAGGCGAACGCGGAACAGGTCAGCCGCGACAAGGATTTCAAGAATATGTTCCGCAATGCCCCCAACCTCATATGTGTCTGCACACCTTCCAATGGTGGTGGGGAACTCGATGCTGGACTGTTGGGAGAGAACATGATGCTGGCAGCGCAGGCAATGGGCCTTGGCACCTGTTGTCTTGGTGGTCCAGTGCGTTGGCTGAACTCCACTGCCGATGCCAAGTTCTTCCTCGACCGTCTCGACATTCCCGAGGGTTACAAGTTGAACTACATCCTCGCTATCGGTTACCCCGACGAGCAACCCGAAGCCAAACCACGCGACGCATCGAAAGTGAAATATATAAAGTAAAGAAACAGACCTACGCTCTATACAACTCCCCTCCCATTTAAGGGGAGGGGGTAGGGGTGGGGTGTAAAATCCATCTTCATTCTAAGGTATCTTCCAGCACTAAAGTGCTCAACTCCCTTTTTAACTCCCCGCTTTAACTACCTCTTGTCTTTGTTGATGAGGTAGATACCCAATGCCGCGAGTCCTCCTGAAAGCGCGTATTTCATGTGGAAAGTCTCGCCAAGACAGAGGCATGAGGTGACTGCACCTACAATGGGAATCAGAGAATTATAAATGGCAACCTTTCCCACAGGATTGCAACTGAGCAACTTGTTGTAGAGGGCGAACCCAAGGGCTGAAATGGCGATGAGTAGCAACAGACAGACGATGCCCAGCACATTGACGTTGGGTAACGTACCGCCAAAGACCAGCCCGGGAATGATGAGCATCATGCCGCCGATGGTCAGACTGTAGCCCGTTCCTACGAAGACATCTACACGACGGCTCAGTCCACGAGTCATCAAGTTTGAGATTGAAGAACAGATGGCGTTGATGATAATCATGCCGTCGCCCAGCCATGTGAACTGTCCGCTGTCCGCTCCTCCAAGATTCAATGCAAGGATTCCGCTGAATCCGACGGCGCACCCCAGAAGCTTACGTGAAGTCAGTTTGTCGCTCTTGAAACAGGCGCAAGCCAGCAGTACAACAAGGAATGTGCTCAGGGAGTTGAGTATAGCCGCCCGTGAGCCTTCGCTGTGCGACATACCGACATAGAAGAAAAAATAATGCAGCGTGGTGTTCATCAGGGCAAAGGCAAGAATGAACCACCAGTTGCTCTTTTCGTTCGTCTTGAACGAACGCCTGCCACCACGCGCTACTGTCAATACAATCAGACCTGCCGCAGCAAACCTGATGCCGGCAAACAGCATCTTGCTGCCTGTCATGTCTGTTGTGATGCCAAAGGCTTTGAATGCCACTTTGATGAGTGGAAAAGCCCATCCCCATGCTATGGCAGCTGTCAGGGCAAATACCATCACCCATACGGGGCGCTGGAATATAGAAGGTTTCGTCATTGTATTGTGTCGAATTCTGAAACATTTAAAATTGATGCAAAGTTAGATAAAGTTCGGTATTTATGAGCCAGACGTCTTGGAAAATCTTTTCAAGTGGAGATTTCACTCGCTATTAATCGTGTCTTTAACAGGAGTTTTAGATAATCACACTCGGAATTTCCATAACAAATTTTGTATTTCTCTCGCTTAATCGTAACTTTGCACATTACTTAACTTCTAACAAAAACAAGAACTATGAATAAAATTTACATTGGCATAACAACTGCCTTATTGTTCGTGATGATGATAGTATTTACGGCTTGTGAGGGGACACAACGGGAGAACCCCCTTCTGAAGGAGAGCAAGTTGGACTTCGGCGCTCCTGATTTTAGTAAAATCCGACCTTCCGACTATTTGCCCGCCTTTGAGGCTGCTATTCAGGAAAATCGGGACGAGATTGACCAAATCGTGAATAACGAAGACTCGGCAACATTCGAAAACACCATCCTTGCACTCGAGGAAAGCGGACGAACGCTCGACCGTGTCAGTCGCGTGTTCTTTGCCCTCGTGGATGCTGACAAGACTCCCGAAATCGGGGAAACGGAAAAGAAGGTGATGCCGATGCTCACTGACTTGGAGAATGAGATTTCCTTCAATAAAGTCCTCTTCGACCGCATCCGACAGGTCTATGACCGCGACTACGAGAACCTGCAGGGCGAGGACAAGAAACTCCTTGAGGAAACCTATAAGGAGTTTGTGCGCAAAGGGGCTTTACTCCCTGAAGACAAGATGGAACGCATGAAGCAAATCAATCTTCGTATCTCTGACCTACAGCAACAGTGGGGCGATGTACTGCCCGAAGCCACCAACGATGCCGTCGTCTGGGTGGATAAGAAGGAGGACCTGGCCGGACTCAGCGAAGCCGACATCGCACAATGCGCCAAAGACGCTGAGAGCCGTGGTAACAAGGCACCTTATGCCATCGTCATCGTCAACACCACACAGCAACCTCTGCTGACCAGCCTCGACAACCGTGACCTCCGCCGACGTGTATATGAGGCCTCCATCAACCGCGCCAATGGAACTGGCAAGCACAACACTTATCCCATCGTCGTCGAGATTGCCAAACTGCGTGCCGAACAGGCGGAAATCATGGGATATCCCAATTATGCATCATACTCGTTGGAGAAGGCAATGGCCAAGAACCCGGAAACTGTCTATGCTTTCTTGAAAAACTTAATCAGCCAGTACCGTCCCAAGGCCGACGCTGAGACTAAAGCCATCGAAGACTATGCGCGCAAGCAGGAAGGCAATGATTTCCAACTACAACCCTACGACCGCTTCTACTATTCCGCAAAGATGAAGAAGAAGTTGCTGGACATCTCCGACGACGAGGTGAAACCCTATTTCAATGTCGATAGTGTACTGGAGAACGGTGTCTTCTATGCCGCCAACCGTGCATACGGCCTGACTTTCAAAGAGCGCACCGACATCCCCACTTATCATCCCGACATGAGGGCTTTCGAGGTCATCGACAAGGATGGAAAACCAAAGGCGCTCTTCTTCTGCGACTACTTCCGACGTCCCACCAAGCGCGGAGGTGCCTGGATGGATGGGTTTGCCAAGCAGAGCCGCCAGCGACAGCAAATGCCTATTATCTTCAACGTATGTAATAACGCCAAGGCGCCCGAGGGACAACCCTCATTGCTCACTTGGGACGAGGTGACCACCATGTTCCATGAGTTCGGTCATGCCCTCCACGGCATTCTCTCCGACTGCCAGTACAACCGTCTGAGTGGCACCTCAGTGGCGCGCGATTTTGTGGAAATGCCATCGCAGTTCAACGAGTCGTTCGCGGCCATCCCAGAGGTCTTCGACAATTATGCACGCCACTACAAGACGGGTGAGCCTATGCCTGCTGACCTCAAGGAACGTATGTTGAAGTCCATCAACTTCCAGACTGCATACGCACTCGGAGAGAACCTCGCAGCCACCTGCCTCGACCTGGCCTGGCACATGCTACCATCGAACGGCATTCCCAAGGCCGAAGAGGCTGCAGCTTTCAGTGACGAAGCACTCAAGCAAATAGGGCTGCTCGACGCTCAGATTCCCCCTCGTTACAACACCAGCTATTTCAACCATGTCTGGGGGGGAGGATATGCTGCCGGCTATTACAGTTATCTGTGGACTGAAGTACTTGCTGTCAACATTGCCGATGTCTTCGCCCGCCGCGGTGCCTTGCTCCCAGAGACTGGACAGGACTTCCGCGACAAAGTACTCAGCCGTGGCAACACTGGCGACCTCATGAAGATGTTCTCCGACTTCACTGGCATGAACGCACCAGATGCTTCTGGCCTCCTCCGAGCGCGAGGACTATAAACATCCTCACGCCAAGATTTATAGTAACTTCTAAAAATCGCTTGCGATTTTATCGATTAATTCCATAAAATTCTTAATATCAGCATCATTCGATAATTCTCAAATTCGTGATCAATATAAAATCCCACAAAAACATCCTGTCTTTCCTGCTTACACTTGCAGTTTATCTTCCTGTGTTTTCACAGTCTCCGTCTTCCCTGCCGATGTGGGAGCGAAAGAGTGCTCCTGCGGTTATTCTGGGCCGTTATGTGGACTGGAAAGAAGGCGATAAGGACAAAATGCCCAGTTTCTGGGGAAACAAAGAATCGCTGAAGGGTGAAGATTTTCCAGAAATGACCACTGACACCATTGCACATACGTTCACTTTTGTATGGGACATCTGCTATCCGCTGAGACATAAATTTGATGGATGGGCTATCCTTCTCCTTCCTGGCGATACCATAAGGCTTGATATCAACAAAAGAGCTTTCGCAGAATACAATGACTATAAAAAACGGTCCGCCGACAGTATCTCTACGCCGAAATTGCAGGAACTGTGGAAGAAGGCCGTACATATAGAAGGTGGTACTTTCACTCAACCCCTGCCCATGCAGATGAAGGAAATAAAACGTGGTATAAGTCGAGAATACGCTCAGGCTCATGCCCGTGACTCCTACGACGAATGGCGCGAAACGTGTTG
>CACYEC010000253.1 GCA_902773225.1 uncultured Bacteroidales bacterium | reverse complement strand
CCAAGTCTGTCTTGTCGATATAAAGGTAGTTCTCTTTACGAATCTTTTCGAAGGTCTGTATGCCTACGGGGTATCTTCTTTCCATCCTGTTCATCGTGATTGGTTGTTCAAAATGCAAATATACATCTTTTTATTGATTTACGCTTTCGTTAATCAAGATTTTTGAACAATTCGCTCACTGCGGGGTACGCAGGCATCTTGCCTGCGATGATGATTTGCGCATCCTCTAGATGCGTCGCAGGCTGGAAGCCTGCGTACCCTCCCCTGTCATCATTGACCATTGACCAATCCTCAATAACTCTAACCCATAACCTACTCCACGATGCACTCGCAGATGAAATAAAGTGACTTTTTTATGGAAAACATCATTTTTCAGACTTGTATGATTTTCTTAAACAGTTTTTGAGGCAATAATCATTTGTTTTTGGCAATAATCATATATTTTTGCACACACAATTTTCAAGTATGGAACAAAATAAAGAACCAAAAGAGCGGCAAGAACCGAGTCGTTCCAGTTTGGACACACCCGAGTCGCTCCAGAATCCGGCATTCCGTCAGATGAGGCGTAAACGCCAGCAACTTTCAGAAGAAGAGAGCATAGGCATACTGAAGAAATCTACCTCAGGGACATTGGCTTTGCTTGGAGATAACGACTATCCTTATGCCGTTCCCATCAGTTATGTTTATGCCGATAGCCGCTTGTATTTTCACAGTGCACTGAGCGGACATAAAGTCGATGCCATCCGAAAGTGCGACAAGGCTTCGTTCTGTGTCATCAGTCAGGACGAGGTTCATCCAGAGAAATACACCACCTTTTTCCGTAGCGTGATAGCCTTCGGAAGAATCCATATCATTGAGGATGAGGCTGAGAAGTTGACGACAGCCCGCCTGCTTGGCAACCGCTACAATCCTAATCATGACGAATCCCTCCAGGCAGAGATAGCAAGCGGACTCTCCCGTATGCTCATGATTCGTTTTGACATCGAGCATCTGACAGGAAAAGAATCTATTGAATTGATGAAAACCCGTAAATGATGGAAATGAAATGGGAAGACGGATTCACCATCAAAGTGAGTGTTGGAAAAAACGAGGTGGTGATATCAGCCAATAAGGAAGGCTTACTCTCTTTGGCAAGTCAGTTGGAATCCTTGGCAAATGAGGAGCCAGGATGCCATTGTCATTATGATGAATACAATTCACTTGAAGACGGTTCTTCCGAATTGATAATAGAGAAAGTCTAATTGATGTATGATTATGAGCAAGTTTCTTTTGAACAGACCTGATGATTTAAAGTTGTATTCACGTAAAAAGGTCATCAGTATGATATTGAAAAGGTTTGTATTATGAATCCAGTAACCATCCGCCTTCTCAACCAACAACTCATCGCGTCTCAGTTCAGTGACCCTGCCGAGGTGGTCAGTTATATGGGTGCTATGCAAGCGCAGGAGTACCGTATGATGCGATGGGCTGTGGCCATGCGTACGCGTAAACCATCACATAAGGCTTTCAAGAAAGCGTTTGATGAAGGCAGGATTATCCGTCTGCACCTGATGCGAGGCACTTGGCAGTTGGTTTCTGCCCAGGACTATTGGCCGTTGATAGAACTATTCTCCCCCAAAGCCATAGCCGTGACGAAAGGATGGATGAGCAGCAACAGAATCACCATCCCCGATGAAGAACAGATACGAGTCATGGACATCCTTGCCCAGGCTGCTTCAGACAAAGGTAGTGTGACGAAAGAGGATTTTGTCCAGGCATTGGCTGAAAAAGACATTCGGATGGATGACCATCGGCTTTCTTACCATATCCGCATGGCGGAAATGACAGGTGTGCTCTGTAGCGGTGACTTGCTTCCGATGAAGGCGACTTATGCGCTAACGGCTGATAAAATCAAGTCATCCACAAGGATGGACCGGGACGAATCGTTGATGTATTTCACGCATAAATACTTTCAGAGTCGCCAACCTGCCACATTGGAGGATTTTGTGTGGTGGTCTGGCTTGAACATCAGTGACTGTCGCAAGGGCATAGAACTATTGGGCGATTTCATTCATTTAGAGAAATGGAAGTGTATGGATTTCTACTTGACAGACGATTGCCGTACACGAGGTTTCAGAAAGGGCAGGTTCCTTCTGATTCCCCCTTACGACGAATACCTTATCGGCTATAAATCCCGTGACATTGTGCTGCCAGCAGAACATACTCATCGTGCCCACAACAATAGTGGCATTTTCCAGCCTATTATTGCATACGATGGAATCATCTGTGGCAACTGGGCTCCATTCAAGAAAGACTGCCAAGTGGAATTCTTCAGTGGAGAATACAGCGCGGAAGAAGTGATGGAGGCCTGGAAAACGTATCATTCACTTCGTAGCCAATAGGCTTTGAACTATTATGGTGAATGATGACTAACCTCGCATTATTCTACTAATTGTTTGAAATATTTAGGAGAAATCCTGCACATAAGATATGATGTGCAAAATGAAAGGATGTATATAATGACACAGAGTACAAAACTATTAATCCATATATGGAGTTTTGATAACAAAAGAAAAGCAATTAATCTATGCATGCAGTAGATTCCTAATGTAAATCTGGAAATAAACTGTAAAATATTCTTTATCTTGTCAGGTAATTGCTCAAAAGGCAATAAATAGGCAAATCCGACAATAAAGAAAACAAAGATTAATAGAATATTGTGAGAATATAAGAATCCTGGAGCAGGAGGTATTACATATTCGTATTTAAGCAAAAGAAGGGTCGCTAATCCAAAAAGAATCAAGAATAAAGCTCTTGATTTTTGTAATCTATTGTAGATATCAAAATAAGCAATGAAAAAACCAAGAGAAGCATATGGCAACATCTCATAAATCCTTCCCAGTGGATATCTTAATTCAAATCTTAATGGACCGAAAACCTTTAGATTTAATCCGGAATATTGAATCCAAAGGGATAATATGGTCATTAAAATAATAAACGCCATTCCTCCTTTTTTGTTTAAATATCTAAAAGTTAAAGTGAATAAAAGCGTTAAAAAGATTAGTACAGTCTGAAACCACATGGTTGGATTGATTCTAATACTATGTCCAGTGAATAATTGCCATAAGAAATCAGAGAATGTAATACCTAAATCGACTTTTATTTGAATCCCCATGAGGATGATCCAATACAGAATAGTCCAACCTATTTGAGGGTAAAGTAATCTCCAAAATCTTTTTTTGATTTTAGAATGGTCATTTATGAGAAATGTCCTCTCCATAAAATAAAAAGAAAGAAACATAAAAATCAGAACAGGTTTATTTTCAACCAATTTAAATGGTGTAAGTAGAACAGATGATTGATTAACCCAAAAGTGAGAGAGAATTACTTCAAAACACATCAGCATTTTTAGTAGCGCAATTCCATAATTATGATTATACTTACTTTGTTTTATATCTTCCATATTATAGGTTTACTCAAGTTTCGGATTTGAAAAACAGTTGATAAATGTAACAATAATAATAGGCTTGGGATATTTCCGAGATATCATGGAAAAAGAGTAACATAGCAGCACAAGACAAACCTTTTACCACTCATCCCGAAATCTTGAGCAAAATTACAAACATTCCATTTGAAATCAAAAAAATATCCGAGATTATCGTTGTTGGCATAATAAAAGCATGTGGAGAGACCAATGTGTGTCCCTCCACATGCGCTAATGTTGATGCGATGGGCGATTAATAAAGAAAATTCACTCCGTGTTTTACCCCAGTTGATATTCTGCAGTTCGGATTGCGGCAATGACACCACCGTCGATGAGCAAGTCAGTGCCAGTGATGAACTTGGCATGTTCGCCCAAGAGGAAAGCGGCTATAAGTTTCGAAACTTCAGTGTTTAATAACCTAATCCTTTCATCCATTTTTCAACTTTTGCACGCCCTGTTCGTACCTCATGACCGTAGATGCTGAAGCCCTTCTGGACGTTGGCACCAGGGAAGGCCTTCTTCACGTCCTCCACACAATTGGCGAGTCCGCTGCCCTCGTGGGTGGTGAAGGGGATGACCGTCTTGCCCTTCATGTCATTGGCGTGATTCTTGAAGAAGGTGAACATCACCTGCGGATAGGTGCCCCACCAGACGGGACCGCCGATGAACACGGTGTCGTACTGACTCAGGTCGATGTCGCCTTCATACTCAGGCAGTTCGCCTTTATTGGCCTCTTCTTGCGCCAGTTTAATGAGCGGATTGTATGCCATGCCGTCGTACTTGTGGGTGACAATCTCAAACTGCTCGGCACCCGTCAACTCAGTGATGTAGTCGGCCACAATCTTCGTGTTGCCCACCTCGATGTTTCCTACTGCGTAATTATCTCCTGCATGAGAGAAGAACACAACCAATACTTTTCCGTCTTTTTCCATAACTGCTGTCTTGTTTGATGTTGATGATTCCGTTTCTTGTTTTGCGTTTCCGCTACATGCCGTTGACACGAGCAATGTCATTGCGGCTGTGATGATACTTTTGATATTCATAATTGTTTTGTTTTTGACATTGCAAAGTTACGATGTAATTTTG
>CACYEC010000252.1 GCA_902773225.1 uncultured Bacteroidales bacterium | reverse complement strand
CTTAACGTAGATTATTCTGCATACAAGACTTATGGACCTGTATTTTTTGGAGTATATACTGAGAATCCATTTATTTCGGTAGAAAGTGCACCTGAAGATGAATGGAACGAAAATGTGAGTCCAATTTATGAAGATTATACAGATGAAAATGGCAGGTTTAAGGCTGTTGTAGAATTGCCAGCCTATGCGAAGCATCTGTATATTGCAACAGGTAACTTCTTTACAGGTATGATGCTGATGGAGGCTGATGTGAAGGATGGTGCTGCTTCCGTTGTTGCAGAAAATCATCAAGTCTTTGCTGCCCGTGGAGGCACTCGTGCTACAGGACCTGGTGAATCCACAAATGATTTGTCAGCGCTTAATCTGACAAATCTGATTGATAACAGTGGCAATGTAACAGACGAAAAATTATATAACGATTGGAAGAACTGGTTAGGTACCTGGAACTCAGCTTCTGGACGTCCAGACTATCTGCTTGACAAGAGTACTGCAAATCCCAATTTATACTTCAGCGAAAAGGAGTTAGAAGGTCTTTATGGTGCTGTTGGTACTGCATTCGTATCTGGTAGTGCCATGAATAATGAATATTGTTCTTATCCAGACTTATTACTTGAGAAAGATTCAGAGGTGACATTCACAGTTCTTGGTAGTAGCACCTGCTGGAACTCATCATTAGGTTACTATTATTATACGGATGACAAAAAACCCACCAAACCTAGTGATCTCAATATTATTATGGTATTCCCTAATACCCAAGATGGTGAGTGGGCTAATGCAAAAGCAAGAAATCTTAGATCATATAGAGGTAATGTCGGAACCAATCGTGGTGACGTGGTTCAGTTGATGTATTATCCGAATATTGCTAATAATGACAAGACTGGCGCAACTAAGACATTCCCAAAGGGTACAAGGATCGGTTTTATTTTGAAAACTCAGTCATGGTCTATGCAAGGTTTAGACTATTCACTTGATATTGGTGCATTTTCTGGTCTAAAGTTATATAACTGCTGGTGTAGTACCACTGATGGCTTGTCATACGGTAAGAAAGTAGCGAGTGACCCTGCAAAGTATCCAAATCCAAATGGTTTGAGCCGTGGTGCTAAATATAGTTATACAGCGGAGAATGGCGAATCATATACCATTATCTCTTTTGAGGATGCTATGGATGATTTGGATTTTGATGATTTACTCTTTGCACTGAAACCTGTAGGCGTATTTGCCCCTGTACCAGAAATCGGCAATAGAGTATCATCAACAACAGGTGTCTATGCATTCGAGGATATGTGGCCTAACAAGGGTGATTATGATCTCAATGATGCAGTTGTAAATGTCAAACATCAGAAAGAATTCAATAATGAAGGAAAGGTTATCAAAGAGACGTTCTATCTGACTACCTACCAGAATTATGTAGAGTTGACTAGTGGTTTAGCCTTAACACTCAATACACAAGTCACTCCTAAAATAGCCATGAAGAAGATTGCACCAGGATCGACAGTGACGGAAGAGGCATCCTTTGCCACTGAGGGTAATATTTATTATCTGACAGAAGACTTTACTAGTGAACTCGGAACGACTTATATTCTTGAGCTTACCTATAATAACCCATTAAGTTCATCAGAAAAGTTAGCTTCAATCCAGCCTTTCATCTATCGTCCGGATGGTAATCAGAACTGGGAGGTCCATATTCCCATGGAGGCACCTACTGCTAACATGAATACCAATTATTTCGGTAAGGGAGATGATCGCTCAAATCCTGCCAAGGGATTATATTTCGTACGTCAAGGTAATTATCCATTTGCCTTTTACCTGAATGGAGCAAATATCAGCGTATTCGAACAGACAATTTTGAAGCGGGAGAATGAAAGTATTCCTATTGACCAGTTCTTCCCAGGTTTCTTAGATTGGTCCATCTCTGGCGGAACAACGAATCAGGATTGGTATCTCAGACCATATAGTAAGTAATATATAATTATTAAGCGCGACTTCAGATCGAAGTTGCGCTTAATAATTATATGATGTTTTCTAAGTAAGTTTTTGATAAAGTACAGGTAGTAGTACTTATATATTGTAGCAACAGCAGCAATATCTTCAAAATGAAGCATAATGTTGCTGTTGTTTTGTTGTACCTATATGTTATACCTTTATCATGTAGTCTCGATCATTACAGATTCCGGGTGTGTCTATTTAACAGCAACTTTCTTGCCGTTGATAATGTATATCCCTCGAGGTAATCCTCTCAAATCTGTTGCCTTCGACTTCACTTTAATGCCTTGCAGGTTATAGATGTCAAAGGGCTCGTCTTCAGTCATGTTAACGCCACTGATGCCTGTTAATATAGATAATGGCACAATATGTTTGAAATCACACCAGACAGGTGCAGCCTTATAGAGATCGACACTGCCATCAGGAACATAAAGGACACAGGACAACTTATCAACTCCTTCGAATACAGAAGCGCCATCACTTCTTGT
>CACYEC010000251.1 GCA_902773225.1 uncultured Bacteroidales bacterium | reverse complement strand
GTACCCTTAGAGAACATCCATACAAAGCCGTAGTTGTCACCGTCTATCTTACCACCGCAGTCAGCACCGCTCTTCAGTTTGTTGGTCGTTGTCCAGTCAGTAACGCTCTCAACAGTTTCTGTCAGTGTGAACGGAGCAGAAGGCTCACCCTTGAAGATGACAGGAGTACCCTTGGCGGCATTGTAGATTTGAGTCATGTCGATTTTCATGTTATCCAAATCGATATCCTCAGGCTCAACGATGTAAGCCTCAACACCGAGTTCAGAGAAGTCAACATCGAATGTGGTCACCCAAGAGGTGTAGCCTGATGAGGCAAGAGTGAGTTCGGCAGTTTCACAAGACATAATCTGCATGTCGCACCAAGCAATCTGCTGCTGATCACTCTCAACCTTGTTGAATGCAAGAACGTAGTTGCCAGCTTCACCAGTCTTGAACACTTTCTCAAACGAATACCAGTGTTCAGCATTGTTATAACCATCATCGGTCTCAGGCTTGAACGAACCAACCTCGATGGTTTCCTCACCACAAGTCATCACCACCTTTGTAGTTGGGTTGTTACCCCATCCGCAGTAGTTGAATGAAATCTTGTAATAAGTGTTGGCCTTCAGAGGCATGGTGTAGCCTTCTGTGTCACCGTATGTGGCATTATACTTCACCAGCATGACCTTACCTGTGGAACTAGCGGAAAGACCAGCGTTATTTGTTCCTTCCGAGCCACCCATGATACGGGATCCATCATTAAGTTTTGACCAACCCCAAGGATAATCTTTCCCATCAATGGTCTCATATTGCGACAAGTCACCATAAGCAATTGCGTTCACTTCTTCAGTGTTGGCAGCAACTGCATCTGTAGCAGTAGTCAGTGCTGTGGTGGCGGCATCGATAGCGTCCTGGTCGTCCACTGGGTTAGCAGCGAAATCCTGTGCAGTGGCGAGAGCAGCGGCAAGAGGAGCCACATTGTATGGAGCGTACTCATCTGGCATGAAACCGAGGGGAGTGCAAGTTTCGAGCTTAGCCTGAGCGGCTGCGATAGCAGCGGTGAGGTTGGCGAGAGTGATGTCATTAACTCTGTAAGCGGCCTCGATAGCAGCGCCTGCAGCGGCGTAGTTGGCGTCGGACAACTCGTTGGTGAGAGCGCCAGTAGCGGCATCCTCAGTTTCTTGAGCCTCAAGATTGTTGCTGAAGTCACGTGCCTCAGCAACCAAAGCGGCAGCGATGTCGGCAGTGAGTTCGTCGCTTTCCTTCACAACTGTGATGTTTTTCCAACTTACCCAGTTGCAGTTGGTCTTGATCACCTTGATACCAATGGTGAGGTTACCATCTGCGTCGGCCTGTCCATACACCACAGGGTTGGCATACACACCATTGGTGCAAGCAGTGCCATTGTAAGCGCGTGCGATACCGGCGCCAGCGAAGATGAAGGTACCCATAGGATCGCTTTCGCCATCCTCACTGACTGTACCAGCCTCGTTGAGCGTACGAACCAAACCGCTGACCTTATAGTAAGCATTTGGCTCAAGACCAGTCACGACGTGGCTCATCGTGTTGTTAACCAATGTTTGATTTGTTTTATTTGTCCAGTACTCGATAAACGGAACAATCATATTCGAACCGTCTGTCTCTCCTTCATGTGACCAACCGTTCACATGGAACTGGTATGTGTTATCTGCAACACCGCCGTCCCATCCATCGGTGGAGTTGCCTCTGAGTGGTGCTACGAAAGCAGCATAAGCACCGATGATTGCATTGAAGGCTTCAGTAGAAGTGATGAGTTCGTCCTTGGAAGCCGTATTGAGATCTTCTTCTGGAATCTCATACTCATCCAATACATCGTTGAAGTAGGATTCTGCGGTTTCGCCATATACAGCGTCGCTGAGGGCGGTAGTGATCTGGTTTAAAGCGAATTGGTAGTCGGCAATATAGGTACTGAGGTCTTCACCTTCGGTGCATTTGCAGTTGTTGAACGAGAGCCAACTGATGTAGCTGTTCTCGGCAACTGTAATGGTTACAGTAAGAGTACCATTTGCGTCCGTTTGACCAGCGGCAGAGAAGTTGCCGATATAGAACGGTCCGTTTTGGAACTGTGCACCCGCACTGATGTCAACTGTATTGTTGCCCACTGTCATCGTGACACCGTTTTCTTTCTTAGCATTGTCGCCGTCGGTCTGACGCACACGTGCACGGAGACTGAAAGCATAGACAGTTTCCTCTTCAAGGCCTGTCAGGGTACAAACTAATTCCTTGCCCTCAAGAGAAAATTTATCATCTGTCCAGTACTCGAAGAACGGTGTGTGGAACTCACTGCCGTCAATGTCACCCTCAGTTGACCAAGTGTTGATATATAGCGGCGTGCTGTAGTCTGAGCAAATGGCACCTCCAACGGTCCAAGTGGAAAGAAGGATATCGTCGATGTGGTTAGCAGAATGCCATCCAGTGCCTAAAGCGGTAGTTTCGGTATAATTAACAGCGTCAATATCGCTCAGTGTACGTGCTTCGTATTGGGTCTTAATATTGCCATACCATGTGTTGTAGCTGTCTTGTGTATAGACATTGGTGGTTTCCAATACACCGCCCATCTTGGCGAGGTAAGCAGGTACATTGGCGTAGGCTGCGATAGAAGCATTGCAGTTCTCTGTAGCCTGGCTAAGTTTAGTAATGGCTTCTTGAAGTGCTTCAGCATTGGTCTCGTCAACAGAATCGTAGTTGCTAAGTGCGGTAGTAAGAGCATTCAGAGCTTCATTTGACATGATGGAATTCTGGTCAACATTCTGAGCGGCTGAGAGAGCTGCGTGATAAGAGTTGATCAGCTCAGAATTGTCTATACCGCCAACGTAGTATAGTCGGCAGTTATCGAGCACACACCACTTGCCACTGTAGTTGCTTGTACGTTTAGCACCGACTTTCAGTGTTCCACCTGCTACAGTGATGACACCAGTGCGGTTGTCGTGATAACTGCCATTGGCAATATTACTCAATGCTTCTCCTAAGGCAGTGGTACCAGCGTCGTGAACGGTAAAGGGTGTTTCAACATCGTTACCATAGACAACACCACCACCTTGGTCAAATCCGTCGAATGCCACGATATACTTGCCGTTAGGCACAGTGATGGTCTGGTTAATGTCGAAGGTGTTGCCCCAGAACTCGCAACCAGAGTTGACTTGATCCGGGCCCCATGCATTAGGTACACTGATGGAGCAGTTTCCGCCACTGTTGGTCACAGTCCATCCGTTGAAAATCTTGTTGGTCACTCCGCTTGCTTTATTGTCCTCACCGTCAACCTGGCGAAGGAAATTCGGGCTGGTGAGCAGGAAGGTCAAGTCGACGGGGTTGCTCTCGGATGCATCGCTGAGGTTTTTCTGGGCAAGAATCTGGTCACGGGTGAAGAGTTTCCAGTAGCCTTTGCTGTCTGTAGGTGCGTCAGCTGTCATGACAGTGTTGCCAGTGTTGTTGCCTTCGGAAACAAGATAGTGGTTGTTCCTTCCTGCCTTAAGGGTGTAAGTGTTGGTCATTCCTGCAACGGGTTCGAAAAGCCAGCCAGTGTAGTTGTTACCGTCAGTAGCGGCTTTGTCTACATAACCATCGCATCCAAGGAAGACGTCGATACTTCCATTGTTTCCTGTCTTGATCAAGAGACCGCCGTATTGGGGGTCATTCTCGGAAAGTGTACAGTACATGACTGCCATGGGGTCGAATGAAGCACGTGTGCCCCAGTTGTTTCCTCCCTTGAGGAAAGCCTGGTCTGCGACATTGTAGAGGAAGAACTGTCCAACTCCTGCTTCGGAGCCGTCTTGTGCGTAACTGCCCATAGTGAACAGGGATACGACAAGCGCCAGTAAAAGTCTAATTTGTTTCATAAGCGTTGTTTAGTTGTTAATATAATGATTGTTCAGAATTTAATAGTAGTCACATCCACTATGTAAGTAGGTTAGCGTGGAACTTCATCACTTCTGCGATGATAAACTATAACACGTGTATAATAAAATAAGGTGTAGTCATCAAATCGAAGTCAGATAGTTTGAATCATTTCCGTTCAGCGTTCTCATCGTAGCGGCGCGTTTCGTCCGTTTCAAGCAATTACAATCATTGCGCCACATCAGCATGCAAAGTTACACATAATTCACAACCCGACAAAGGATTAGACGTTTTTTTTGCTTTTCAAGGGGAAAAAAGGGGGAAAAGGGGAGAAACTTGATGAGCTATCAAAAAAACTAATCATTATTTGCCATTTCCGTTTTCATTCACTAATTTTGCAAAAAAACGAAACTACAATCGATTATGCCTACAGTGATAAGCAAGGTTTGGGTAGATTCTACTCATGTGTATGCCGAAACAACAGACGGCAGACGTGCTTCATACGCTTTTGAGAAATGGCCTCGTCTGGCTAATGCGCCCATCTATCTGGTTGAGTGCAGTTCTGTATTGCAGAACTGAAAAGAAGTCTGAAAACTGCAATAAAGTCTGTCGAAAACTCCTATACATCCACCGTGGGGAGGGTGTTGAAGCTGAGGCGGCCCTTCCGAATGGGGAAGGAGATTTGATAGCGGCTCTTGACTTTCTTCTTGCCTTGCTTGGCTGGCTTGAACTTCATCTTCTTCACTACCCGGACGGCTTCCTTGTCGTAAGCAGGAGAAAGGGCACGGGAAACCTTGGCTTCCTCCACCTTGCCCTTCTCGCTAATGAGGCAATAAACCAAAATCTCGCCCTCCAGACCCTGAACACGAGGACTCGGGTTCTTGTAATTCTTCTCAATGAAAGCATTCATCCCTTCCTTGCCCCCCTTGAACTGCGCCTTCTCCACGGGCTGTTGCTGCTGTTCGACGCGACGGGGACCGAAGAAATCATCGAAGGGGTCGCCAAAACCAAAATCAAAGAACTGTGCCTGGGCTGTGAGAGGAAGCACCAACGCGAATATCAATAGAAGAAGATACTTGTTCATGTCGCTTGAGTTTTTATAGGAACTATAGTGGCTATAGAATTATAGAGGCTATAGATGTATTTTGTTTGCGTGGCAAAATTAGCGAAAAAAGGTGAAAATCAACCGTTATCATATCTTAAATAATCAAAACAAGAGTAATGATTGCTTGTTTCTCGAAGAAAAGTGCTAATTTTGCACGATAATTCGAAAATTCGGATAATCGTATCATCGATTAAACGGGAAAAAACGGAAATAACGAAAATAACAAATATAATTAATATGGCACAAGAAGATGTATTCAAGAAGGTCGTATCCCATTGCAAGGAATATGGGTTCGTCTTCCCCTCAAGCGAGATTTACGACGGACTGGCAGCAGTCTATGACTACGGCCAGAACGGTGTGGAACTGAAAAACAACATCAAACAATACTGGTGGCAAAGCATGGTGCTGCTTCACGAGAACATCGTCGGCATCGACTCCGCCATCTTCATGCACCCCACCATCTGGAAGGCCTCAGGCCATGTGGACGCCTTCAACGACCCCCTCATCGACAACCGCGACTCCAAGAAGCGCTACCGCGCCGACGTGCTCATCGAGGACCAGATGGCCAAGTACGATGAGAAGATTGACAAGGAGGTTCAGAAAGCCCGCAAACGCTTCGGCGAGAGTTTCGACGAGGCCTTGTTCCGCGAGACCAACCCCCGCGTGCTGGAGCACAAGCAGAAGCGCGACGCGCTGCACGAGCGTTTCGCCAAGGCCATGAACGACAACGACCTTGCCGAACTGCGCCAGATTATCATCGACGAGGAGATTGTATGCCCCATCAGCGGCACCAGGAACTGGACCGAGGTCCGTCAGTTCAACCTGATGTTCAAGACCGAGATGGGTTCGACCGCCGATGCCGCCTCCACCATCTACTTGCGTCCCGAGACCGCACAAGGCATCTTCGTCAACTACCTCAACGTTCAGAAGACAGGCCACATGAAGATACCGTTCGGCATCGCACAAATCGGCAAGGCCTTCCGCAACGAGATTGTCGCCCGTCAGTTCATCTTCCGCATGAGAGAGTTCGAGCAGATGGAGATGCAGTTCTTCATCAAGCCCGGCACCGAACTGGACTGGTTCGCCAAGTGGAAGACATGGCGCATGGCATGGCACCAGAACCTCGGCTTCGGCGCAGAGAACTACCGTTTCCACGACCATGACAAACTGGCCCACTACGCCAACGCCGCCACCGACATCGAGTTCAACATGCCGTTCGGTTTCAAGGAGGTGGAAGGCATCCACTCGCGCACCAACTTCGACCTCAGCCAGCACGAGAAATACTCGGGCAAGAGCATCAAGTACTTCGACCCCGAACTCAACGAGTCGTACACTCCGTACGTCATCGAGACCTCCATCGGTGTTGACCGTATGTTCCTCAGCGTCATTTGCCACAGTTACTGCGAGGAGAAACTCGAAGGCGGTGAGACCCGCGTCGTCCTCCGTCTGCCTGCAGCACTCGCACCCGTGAAACTCGCCGTCATGCCGCTCGTGAAGAAGAACGGACTGCCCGAGAAGGCACAGGAAATCATCAACGACCTGCGTTTCCACTTCAACTGCCAGTACGACGAGAAGGACTCCATCGGCAAGCGCTACCGCCGCCAGGACGCCATAGGAACACCCTACTGCGTCACCGTTGATTTCCAGTCGCTCGAGGACGACACCGTGACGCTCCGCTGGCGTGACAGCATGGAGCAGAAGCGCGTGAAAATCAGCGAGCTGCAGGGCATCATCGAGGACAACGTGACCATCACCAGCCTGCTGAAGAAACTGAAATAGGCTTTAGGCCGATTAAGAGATTCGATTAAGCGATTAATCGGATTAACGGACAAACGAGATTTTATGAAAAGACCTCTTTATATCATAGCATCCTTCATCCTGCTCCTGAGCGTCATGTCGTGTCAGGAGCAGGACGAGGCTTTGGAGTACGAGAACTGGCAACAGAGGAATGAGCGTTATCTCGACTCCATCGCCACCGTCGCACGAAAAGGCAACGGATGGACCATGTATAAGTCGTTCGCACTCGGCGACTCCGTCGGTCTGAACGCCGACAACAAATACTATATCTACGTTCAGAAACTCGAAAGCGGAACAGGAACCGAGCACCCGCTCTACAACGACTCCGTGCGGGTTCACTACATCGGACATCTCATACCATCAGCGTCTTATCCAGACGGTTACTGCTTTGACAAGTCCTTCAAGGGCGAAGTACTCAACATCGACACCGACGTGCCCACTCTTTTCGGCATCAACGGATTGGTCAAAGGTTTCTCCACAGCCTTGATGAACATGGTGGAAGGCGACCACTGGAGGGTTATTATCCCCTACTACATCGGCTACGGAACTGAAACCGACATCGATGTTCCTGGCTACTCCACACTCATCTTCGAACTTTACCTTGCCCGCATCTACAAGTTCCAGAAGGACACCAACACCGAGTGGCATTAAGTTAAGAGTTAAGAATTAAGAGTTAAGAATTAAGAGTTAAGAATTAAGAAAAATACAACTCCATAGAACTACGAAAAAAGAGGACTCAATTGAGTCCTCTTTTTATTAGGTATTCAGCGATTTGGACGGCGTTGAGGGCCGCTCCCTTTCGGATTTGGTCGCCACTGAGCCAGAATGTCAGTCCGTTCTCGTTAGCCAAATCCTTTCGTATGCGTCCTACGAACACATTGTCCTTTCCAGCCGTTTCCAAAGGCATGGGATAACGGAGGTTGGCGGGATCGTCGACCAGAGTCAAGCCCTCACCCTCAGCGATGGCCTTCTGAGCCTCTTCCACACTGATGGGACGCTCCGTCTCAATCCAAACCGACTCAGAATGAGCCCTGAGCGACGACACACGCACACACATGGCCGAACACTGCACGTCGGAGTGCATAATCTTGCGAGTCTCGTTGTACATCTTCATCTCCTCCTTCGTGTAACCATTGTCCTGGAACACGTCGATTTGTGGAATCACGTTGTAAGCCAACTGGTGAGGGAACTTCTTCACGGTGACAGGCTTGTCCTCCATAATCTCCCTGTACTGCTGCTGAAGTTCTGCCATGGCGGCGGCACCTGCACCACTCGCGCTCTGGTAACTGGCCACATGGATGCGCTTGATTTGGCTCAGACGCTCCAACGGCTTCAATGCCACTACCATCATGATGGTCGTGCAGTTGGGGTTGGCGATGATGCCACGAGGACGTACAAGTGCATCCTCGGCATTGCACTCGGGCACAACCAAAGGCACATCGTCGTCCATACGAAAAGCACTCGAGTTGTCGATCATCACAGCACCAAAACGGGTGATGTCGGCGGCATACTCCTTCGAGATGCCGGCACCAGCCGATGTGAAGGCGATGTCCACGCCCTTGAAGTCGTCGTTGTGCTGGAGCAACTTCACCTCGTACTCCTTCCCACGGAAGGTGTATTTCGTGCCGGCACTGCGGCTCGAACCGAACAACAACAATTCATCGATAGGGAAATTCCTCTGGTCGAGCACACGGAGAAACTCCTGGCCCACGGCGCCACTCGCGCCTACTATTGCTACTTTCATATCCTGGTTGTATTGATTATCCTAAATGCCTTGCGGGCCTTCACGGCCCCTTACCTTAAAAAATCGGTGCAAAATTATAACAAAAAGGCTATAAAAACCATATTTTTGCAACTTTTTTGCTATCTTTGCCCCATATTTGCGCGCAAAAGCGCATTTCAATGCACAAACCTACCCACAACTGAACGTAAAGACCTCGTATGAACCTGATTGATCAAATATTGTCGTTTTTGCCAATCACTGACCCGACTTGGATTTTCTTCATCGTGTTGTGCATTATCCTGTTCTCCCCCATCATCTTCACAAGACTGCATATCCCCCACCTCGTCGGACTCATCCTCGCGGGTGCCATCATCGGCGAGCACGGATTCAACATCCTCACCCGCGACAGCAGTTTCGAACTCTTCGGCAAGGTGGGCATCTACTACATCATGTTCCTCGCCGGACTCGAGATGGACCTCGAAGGCCTCAAGAAGAACATCGGTCACGGCGTCGTCTTCGGACTGTTCACCATTGCCATACCATTCGTCTTCGGGTTCGTGGCGGGTATATGGCTGCTGGCCTTCAATGTGCCGGCATCGTTCCTCCTGGCCTGCATCCTGACCTCTCACACCCTGGTCGCCTACCCCATCATCGGCCGCTACGGACTCACCAACAGGCAGAGCGTCGTCATCAGCATCACAGCCACCATGATTGCGCTGGTCTTCGCGCTCATGGTACTCGCCATCATCTCAGGCACATTGCGAGGGATGGACAACGTCTTCGAATGGATGTGGCTCGGCATGAGGTTCGTGCTTTACATCGTCATGATTTTCCTCATCTTCCCGCGCATCATACGCTGGTTCTTCCGTCACCAGACCGACAATATCGTCCAGTACATCTTTGTGCTGGCCATGGTCTTCCTCGCCGCCGCAGTGGCGGAGTTCTGTGGCATTGAGGGTATCCTCGGCGCTTTCTTCTGCGGACTCGTCTTCAACCGTTTCATACCGGCATCGTCCACGCTCATGAACCGAACGGAGTTTGTCGGTAACGCCATCTTCATCCCCTATTTCCTGATTGGAGTGGGCATGCTCGTCAATGTCAAACCCATGTTCACCAGCGCGGCGGCTCTGTCTGTGGTCATCGTCATGGTCGTGGCCGGCACACTGTCGAAGTACATCGCCGCCATGGCTTGCAAGAAAATCTTCAACTACTCCAGCGCCGACGGCCTGATGATGTTCGGCCTCACCGAAGCCCACGCCGCAGGAGCGCTCGCCATGGCCATGGTGGGACTCAAACTCGAAATCGCGCCTGGCGTGCAACTCGTCGACAACGCTGTGCTCGACGGTATTGTGATGACCATCCTGCTCTCATGCATCATCAGCAGCATCTGCACCGACCAGGCGGCCAGGAAAATGGCCCTGGAGAAAGTCAGCGAAACCAACGACAGCAGAGGTGAGGACGAGAAAATCATGATAGCCTTAGAGAACCCGGACACCGTCAGCAGACTGGTGGAGGTGGGCATGATGATGATGAACCACCGGCTCAACAGAGGACTGATTGCCATCAACGCCGTTCCCGAGGGTGAGGAGGACACCGAGGCGCAGGACCGCAGCAAGAAGATGCTCGCCAAAGCGGCGGAGATAGCCGTCTCGGCCGATGTCAGGATGCAGACGCAGAGCAGGCTTGCCGTGAACGTCACCAACGGAATCATCCACGCCTTCAAGGAGAACGACGCCTCGGAAATCATCGTCGGACTTCACACCAACCAACAGCAGTTTGACGGACAAATCGGTCTCTTCAACAACAAGATGATTGACAACATGTCGCGGCAAGTGGTCATGGTGCATCTCACCATGCCAGCAAGCACGCTCAGGCGGATTGTAGTGGCTGTACCACCCAAGGCGGAGTACGAGACTGGATTCTTCAGATGGGTGGAACGACTCGCCAGAATGGCCAAGGAAATCGGCTGCCGCATCGTGTTCTACGGCGAAGAGCAAACCATGCAACTCATCAGGCGCTACATCCAGCAAAGGCATAGCAGTGTCAGGGCTGAATACAACCTCATGGAGTCAGTGGATGACTTCAACTACATGGCCAGCCAAATAGCGGACGACCACCTCTTCGTCGCCATCACCTCAAGACCGAGGTTCATCTCGTACATGAACGCTATGGAAAGGCTGCCAAGATTCATTGCCGAACACCTACCTGGCAAGAGTGTGATGATTGTTTACCCCGACCAACTGAACCAGGAAGGCGACATACACACCTTCACCGACCCCAACAGCAACTACGCCATGACACGCCAGCCAAGGCTCTCAGAATGGCTATCGAAGTGGATTGCCAAAATCAGCTGACAAGGCGAATGCACCCACGGAGACGACTCTCAGTAACCAAAGAACATCAATATCCATCATGATTACCCTCAAGAACATCAAAAAGCGCTTCGGCGACCTACAAGTGCTCAAAGGCATTGACCTCCACGTCGATCAAGGCGAGATAGTCAGTATCGTGGGACCCAGCGGAGCGGGAAAGACCACCCTGCTCCATATCATGGGCACCCTCGACCAAGCCGACGAAGGAACCATCATCATAGACGGCAAGGACGTCAGAAACATGAACAAGAAGGAAACAGCCGTTTTCCGAAACCGACGTCTGGGATTCGTCTTCCAGTTCCACCAGTTGTTGCCAGAGTTCACCGCCATAGAGAATGTCATGATACCCGCATTCATCGCAGGAACAAGCCGTTCACAAGCCCTCGTTAAAGCCACAGAACTGCTCGACTTCCTCGGACTGGCCGACCGAAAAGACCATAAGCCCAACGAACTGTCGGGAGGAGAGAAACAACGGGTTGCGGTGGCACGGGCACTCATCAACAACCCTGCCGTCATCCTGGCCGACGAGCCTTCGGGAAGCCTCGACACCAAAAACCGTAACGAACTCCACCAACTCTTCTTCCAACTCCGCGAAAAACTGGGACAAACCTTCGTCATCGTCACTCACGACGAGGAACTCGCCCATCTCTCCGACCGAACCATCAGCCTCAAGGACGGCCTCATCGTCAATGAGGAGAAAGAAAACCCCTTAACCGAACAACCCGAACAGCCTGAGACGTCAGACCAGCCCGACTTGTCTGAGATGTCTCAGACATCCGACCCATCGGACACTTCTGAGACATCCGACCCGTCGGAGTCCATCCGATAAGAGCCGAACCCAAAAATCAAAAGAACTATGCAACAACTACGTTTAGGAAAATGGAACACCCTCGAAGTGGTTCGCCAAGTCGATTTCGGTTACTACCTCGACTGCGGTGACCTCGGAGACGTACTCCTCCCCATCAAAGAGGCACCGGAGGCAGGAGTGAACATCGGCGACAAGATAGATGTGTTCCTCTATCTCGACAGCGAGGAACGCCTCATCGCCACTACCCTGCGCCCCAAAGTGGAAGTCAACGAGTTTGCCTTCCTCGAAGTGAAATGGGTCAACCAGTACGGAGCTTTCCTCGACTGGGGCCTCATGAAAGACCTCTTCTGTCCCTTCCGTGAGCAGAAGATGAGAATGCAAGTCGGGAAAAAGTACATCATCTACTGCTACATCGACTCTGTCACCTACCGCATAGTCGCTTCCGCAAAAGTAGAGAAGTTCCTCTCCAAGGAGATGCCCGATTACACATACGGACAACAAGTCGAGGCCCTCGTGCAACACAAGACCGAACTCGGATTCAAGTGCATTGTCGACGGGAAGTACAGCGGACAACTATTCAACAATGAGATTTTCGGACACATCGAGACAGGACAACGCCTCAAGGCTTACGTCAAGTACGTGAGGACAGACGCCAAAATCGACCTCGTGATGCAACAGGGAGGAATGGAACACGTCCGCGACTTCGCCAACACACTCCTGTCATACATCCAGCAATGTCCCGAGCAAAAAACCATCTTCTGCGACAAATCACTCGCCGAAGACATCTACAACCAGTTCGGCGTCAGCAAGAAAACATTCAAGAGAGCCGTCGGTGACCTCTACAAGCAAGGACTCATCACCATCAGCGACAACGGCCTCACCCTCACTGAAAAAGGGCGCTTCGCTGGATGCGAGGATTGATTTTACCCTCCCTTTACGCCCTATTATAAAAAAAATGCTTATATTTGCAGAATGAACAAAACCAGACAAACTGGTAAAACAAGCAAAAACAGCAAAAAACATCTCCAATGACCGTTTCCGAAATCATCAACAAGTCAGAAAAGACCGCTTTCTCCTTCGAAGTGCTACCCCCTATCAAAGGCACAGGCACCAAGAGCCTGTTCCACAGCATCGACATCCTGAAAGAGTTCAATCCAGCATATATCAACATCACCACTCACCGAAGCGAGTATGTCTATAGCGAACAGCCCGACGGCACCTTCCTGAGAACCAACCTGAGAAGGCGTCCGGGGTCAGTGGCTGTGGCATCTGCCATCATGAACCGATACGGCATCAAGATGGTTCCTCACGTGCTGTGTAGCGGATTCACCAAGGAAGAGACCGAATACATGCTGCTCGACCTGCAGTTCCTCGGCATCACCGACCTGCTCGTCCTCCGTGGCGACAAAGCACGCGACGAGGCACGCTTCAAGCCCGTAAAAGGCGGATACAGCCATACCACCGAACTCATCCAGCAAGTCAATGACTTCAACGCCGGACGATTTGTCGATGGAAGCATCATCAAGAGTCCAGGACAACCGTTCTCCTACGGCGTGGCCTGCTACCCGGAGAAACACGATGAAGCCCCGAACATGGACATCGACATCCACTACCTGAAGATGAAACAGGACATGGGTGCCGAATACGCCGTCACACAACTGTTTTTCGACAACAAGCGATACTTTGACTTTGTGGAAAAGGCAAGGAAAGCGGGTATCAGCATCCCCATCATCCCAGGCATCAAACCACTGACCAGAATGAGCCAGATTACAGTCGTGCCTGAGACTTTCCATGTCGATCTCCCCATGGACCTCGCTCAAGCGGCCATAGAGTGCAAAAACGACGACGAGGTGGAACAAGTAGGCGTAGAATGGTGCGTTCAGCAATGCAAGGAACTCATGGAACACCATGTTCCCTCCATCCACTTCTACCTCACTTCTGCCTCCAACAGCATCCGAAAGGTCGCAGAGCGAATTTATTGAACATTGAACATTGAACAAATGCTCTTCAAAAACATCTACGGACAGGAACAAGTGAAACAGAGGTTGCTCACTGAAATACGTGAGGGACGCATCGCCCATGCCCAGATGTTCAATGGACCCGCAGGAAACGGAGCCTTCGCGCTCGCGCTCGCCTACGCCAGACTGGTGCTTTGCAAGAAACCCACTGAGAACGACGCCTGCGGACAATGCCAGTCGTGTCTGATGGTTGACAGGTTGGAGCACCCCGACCTGCACTTCGTCTTCCCCATTTTCAAAAGAGGAGACAAGGACACGCTCTGCAATGAGTTCATCAAGGAATGGAAAGAGATGGTGATGGAAAACCCCTACTTCGACCTCAACGACTGGATGAGCAAAATCGACTCTGGCAACAAGCAACTCACCATCTACCGAAGCGAGAGCGAGAGCATCGTACACAAGATGAGCATGAAGTCGAACCAAGGAGGGTACAAGGTGATGATTATCTGGCTGCCAGAACGAATGAACGACACCTGCGCCAACAAGATACTCAAGATGGTGGAGGAACCCTACCCCAAAACACTCTTCCTCTTCATCACCGAGGACGTGGAAGCCGTGTTGCCCACCATCAGAAGCCGAACACAAATCATTGACGTGCCGGCATTCACACAACCCGTCATCGAACAAGCACTGACCGACATGAACGTGCTTCCCGAAGAGGCGAAAATCATATCGAGGGCATGCGAGGGAAACATGGCGCAGACTCTGCGAGTCATCACCAGCCAAGGAGAAGACGACGATTTCATTGAGAGATTCAAGCAACTCATGCGCATGGCTTACGTCAGAAACGTCAAGGCCCTCAAGGTGTGGAGTGAAGAGGTGGCAGACATGAACAGGGAACAACAGAAGAACTTCATCGCCTACTGCCAGAGAATGGTCAGGGAGAACTTCATCTACAACTTCCACCAACCCGACCTGAACTACATGAGGAGCGAGGAGGCGCAGTTCGCCATCAAGTTCGCGCCTTTCATCAACGAGAAAAACGTCATCGGAATCATGGAAGAACTGGAATTGGTACAATTCCACCTCGAAAGGAACGTCAACCCCAAAGTCGTGCTTTTCGACTTCGCCCTCAAACTCATCGTCCTCATCAAGAACAGATAAACAAGAGCATCTATAGTTTCTATTGCACCTATAGTTTCTATAGCATCTATTATAAAAAGAACCATCATATATGAACGACTTCAAAACCGGCGACAACAGTTTCTGCTCGCTCTGCACACATGGTTGCAACAAGACGACAGACAAACTGAACACATACGACTACATGGCTGACCTGCCCGACAACACGCTCGTCAGCGACATCGTAGAGGTGCAGTTCAAAGCACCAAGAAAAGGCTATTTCCACAACTCCAACCGCATCCCACTCGAGAAAGGCGACGTGGTGGCGGTGGAAGCAAGCCCAGGACACGACATCGGTACCGTCACCATGACGGGAAGGCTCGTCGCACTGCAAATCAAAAAGGCCAACCTCAAACCCGACGTCGAACTCAAACGCATCTACAGAAAGGTCAAACCTGCCGACATGGAGAAATACCATGAGGCGAAGGCCAAGGAACACGCCACCATGATTGAGTCAAGACAAATCGCTCTCGACCTCGGACTGAAGATGAAAATCGGTGACGTGGAGTACCAAGGCGACGGAAGCAAGGCCATCTTCTACTACATCGCTGACGAAAGGGTGGATTTCCGTCAACTCATCAAGGTGCTGGCAGAACGCTTCCGCGTACGCATAGAGATGAAACAGATAGGCGCAAGGCAAGAGGCCGGACGCATCGGCGGTATCGGTCCTTGCGGAAGGGAGTTGTGCTGCTGTACATGGATGACCGGATTCAGCAGTGTCTCCACCAGCGCGGCACGGTTCCAGGACCTCTCACTCAACCCACAGAAACTGGCAGGACAATGCGCCAAACTCAAATGCTGTCTCAACTATGAGGCCGACCAGTATGTGGAAGCACTCAAAAGACTCCCCTCAAAGGAAATCAAACTTTACACCATCGACAACGAATACTACTTCTTCCGAGCCGATATCCTCAAAATGGAGGTCACCTACTCCACAGACAAGCATATACTCGCCAACGAAACCGTCATCTCGGCAAGAAGGGCCTTCGAGGTCATCAACCTCAACCAACAGGGTATCAAACCCGAAAGACTCTCAAATGAGGGAGAGGAAGAAAGCACACACTCACTCGACCTGCTCGAACAAGACAACATCAGCCGTTTCGACAAGAACAAGAAGAAAAAGCATGGTAAGGGAGGGGACAACAGACCCAAAAACCAACAAGGCAAGAAAAACAACCCACCACAAGCACAAAACAAACAAGGACAGAACCAGCCCAATAGACCCAATCAACCCAACCCATCCAATAAGCCAAACAAACCCAATAGGCCCAACAACCCCAACAAGCCCAATAACTCTAACAAGCCTGGCAAGCCCAATAAACCCAATAACCCCAACCAACCAAAAGACGGCGGAGGACAAAACAACAACCGGCAACCAAAGGGAAAAGAATAGAGAAAAAAGGAATGAAACGGTTGTTCTTCGCATCAATGACGGCTATATTGCTCATGGCATTCAATTCATGCCGTGAGCAATGGCCTTATTATCACGAATATAAGTCGATTGACAACAACGCTTGGTTCACCAACGACAAAGCAGAACTGCATGTCCCCGCTTTGCCCTCCGACACCACGCTCAACATGGCTGTCTGCCTGCGCAACACACAGGGTTATCCCTACCAGCACCTCTTCATCAACCTGACCGTAAAAGACGACACCACCCAACAAAACATCAAAGTTCTCAACCTTAAACTGCCGGTGTTCGACGACAAGGGACTGCCTTTAGGAAAGGGATTCCCTTTCATGGAAACAGAATACGACATCGAAGGGCAACCTGTGCATCTCAAGAAAGGACACACCTACACCATCTGCATCTGGCACGACATGCACTCGCCGACCATACCTGGCATAGCCGATGTCGGCATCAAATTATATTAGGTAACATGAACCATGTCCCTGAAAGGGACGACTCTCAATAACCGTGAGTACTCATGTCCCCTTCGGGGACGCCTCTTAGCATGTTTCATCATGCTTCAAAAATGTTTCATTTTGTCATACCCATGAAACATTTTTGCATATAACATCGCATGAATATACAGAAAAAACACCCCTAAATCACCCAAAATCTGCATAAAACCGCCTACTTTGCAAAAATATTCTGTGTTTTAACATTTATTATGAAACATTTGACATCACCTACCCTCCTCCTCTTCTCGTCTCGTCTTTCACATGACGCTCAGCATCCATTCGGAGGAAAATAAACAGGAGAATGGTGAATCCCCATAGAGAGGAACCTCCATAACTGAAGAACGGCAAGGGTATGCCTATCACAGGAGTCAAACCTATCACCATGCCCACATTGATGAACAAATGGAACAAGAAGATGCAAAGCACAGAATAACCATAAACGCGCCCCATGGTGTCGGGCTGACGTTCTGCCAAAGCCAGCAAACGAAGAATAAACAACAAATACATGACCAACACACCGGCAGAACCAATAAAACCCTCTTCTTCGCCCACTGTACAGAAAATGAAATCGGTGTCCTGCTCTGGCACGTACTTCAACTTCGTCTGAGTACCTTTCAGGAAGCCTTTGCCTTCCAAACCACCTGAACCAATGGCTATCTTGGCCTGGTTCACGTTATAACCCGCACCTGCGGGGTCTTCCTTCGTACCTAACAACACCTCAATACGAATACGCTGGTGAGGTTGCATGATATTGTTGATAAGGTAGTTGCTACCAAAGTAAAAACCTGCGGAGCATACACAAAACAACCCAATCCACACATAATTGAGCAAACGCTCGTAGAAAGCGAGGAAGATGAGGAAAGCAAAACTGAGACACAGACAGATAACCTGAATGACGCACACATTGAAAGGAATGACGAAAGCGGAGAAAAGAAAAGCCAAACCTGTGGCAACTAACGTCACTATCGCCATTATCGTGATGGCCTGTTTGTCGGGACAGTAGGAGTAGCCCATACCAATGGTGAACAACTGAATCAGGAGCAACACCGAAAACTCGCCTACCGACACAGGCATGTCGGGGATGAACTCCTCTCCAAACTTGATGCCCACCACGAAATAAACGATAAAAGAGAAGGCTACAAAAAGGAACGCGCCCGTCATGCCCTCACGGTAAAGCACCAAAAAGAAACTCAGATAAACCAATGCAGAACCAGTCTCCTTCTCACCAATAATGATGGCAATGGGCAACATAATCAAACCTACCACATGCAGGAACTGACGGGTATTGTCCATTCTGAAACCATGCTCGTCCATATAGCGGGCCAAAGTCAAAGCCACAGCAAACTTGGCGAACTCCGCCGGTTGCAACTTCACAGGACCTATGGGAATCCACGAACGAGAGCCCTTGGTCTCAGGCGCGATGACGATGGTCAAAGCCAACAACACCATCATCATGATATACAAATAGTAGGAGGAGCCTATATAGAACTGCTTCTCTATCATCAACAACATCACCGCCAACCCCACAGAGCAGAACAGCCACACCATCTGCTTGCCAGAACGGTTTTCCCAACTGAGAATATCAGGATTGTTGAAGTCATAACTCGCACCGCACACGCTGAACCAACCCCATACGATAAGAATCAGGTAGATACCGATGGTCAACCAGTCCAACGACTGGAATATGCCTTTGTTGCTTTCTTCGGTCATGGCTGTTTAGGTTTTTGTTGCTGTTTCAATGAGTCCAGAAGAAGACTGTCAGTGGGCTGAAGGACTTTGCTTTCTGCCGATTCCTTTACAGTCTTTGAGGCTTTTGAATCCTTAGGGATTTTGGAGTCCTTAACGGCTTTTGGGTCTTGAGAGTCCTTAAGGTCCTTAGAGTCTTTAAGGTCCTTAGAGTCTTTAGGGGGTTGAGTAGCCTTCAAGTCCTTGGGGGCTTTGGCGTCAACGCTCTTGCTTTGCTTCAAACTGTCGTTGCGTGCCTTTTTGGCTTCTTCACGAGCCTTGGCTTCGCGGTCCTTGCGTTCCTTGATGGCCTTCAGTTCGGCAGAGGGTCGAAGAATATGGCGGGCCTGGAATTTCTGCACCTGCGCCTCGCTGGCAGGACTCAACTTGCCATTGATGTACTGCTCCATAATCAAAGCACCGAATGGCACACCGTAAGTGGCACCCCAACCACCGTTCTCCACATATACCGCTACCGCAATCTTGGGATTGTTCATGGGAGCGAACCCCATGAAGGCGGAATGGTCGTGTCCTTTGTTCTGGGCTGTTCCCGTCTTGCCACAAACCTCATACCAGTGGTTGTTGGCTTTCTTACATGTACCACCCAAGACCGAACGACGCATGCCGAGAGCCACGTCGTCGTAGTACTCCTTCTTCACCTTCGTGTAATGCTTCTTCGTCAGACTGTCGGCAATATGACCACCTTTCACTTCCTTCACAATATGAGGAGTGATATAGTACCCACGGTTGGCCACCGTAGCACCCATGTTGGCAATCTGCAACGGCGTAAGGCAGACCTCACCCTGACCAATGGCGATACTGATTACACTCAGCGCATTCCAGTCGTTCTTGTAGTTCTTGTCGTAGTAAGAAGCATTGGGAATCAGACCACGGGCCTCACCAGGCAAATCCACACCCAACTTATAACCGAAACCCATCGACACCATATAATCCTTCCAGGTCGTCATCGCATCCTGGATGGTCTTGTACTTGCTGCGGTCATTGAGCATGTGATACAATCCCCAACAGAAGAAACCATTGCACGAGGTGGCAATCGCCGGTATAAGAGGCAATGGCGCGCCATGACCGTGACACCCCACCTTCATGCCCTTGAAACGGAAACCGCGGGAACAAGGATAGGGGGTGGAAGTGGTGATGACACCTTCCTGAAGGAAAGTCAAGCCCTGGGATATCTTGAACGTGGAGCCAGGAGGATAAACACCCTGAATGGCACGATTGAGCAACGGGCGGTTCAAGTCCTCATACAACTCGGCATGATAACGTCCTCGCTCCTTTCCGGCCATACGGCGCGGGTCGAAAGTGGGTGAAGACACCAGACACAGAATCTCGCCTGTGCTCGGTTCGATGGCCACAATGGCACCAGCCTTGCCCTCCATCAGACGCTCTCCCAACTTCTGTAGTTCAGAGTCGATGGTCAATGTGATGTCCTTGCCAGGCTTCGGCTTACGGTCGAACTCACCGTTCTGGTAATGTCCCTGCACACGGCCACGGGAGTCGCGCAACAACACCTCAACCCCCTTCTCACCGCGTAAATCAGCCTCATAAGAACGCTCCACACCGTTCTTGCCGATATAGTCACCGCTCTGATAATACTCATCATGGTCTATCTCGCGCTGGTTCACCTCACCGATATCACCCAAGAAATGCGCACCGTAGGAATACTCATACTTGCGCATCGAACGCTTGCGGATGTAGAAACCACGGTAGCGGAACAACTTCTCCTGAAGGATGGCCATCTCCTCACCGCTGATTTGCGTACTGAACACCTGCTGCGTGTAGCGGGAGTAACCCTTCAGATTGCGGATGCTACGCATCTTCTTGTCGAATTCCTTCCTGGTGATGTTGATGGTATGGCAGAAGTCCAACGTGTCAAGGTCCTCTATCTCATTTGTCACGACCATGATGTCGTAGGTAGGCTGGTTGTACACCAGCAACTGGCCATTTCGGTCGTAAACCAAACCACGGGAAGGATAAAGCACATTATTGAACAGCGCATTGCTCTTGGCGCTACCGGCATACTCGTCGCTGGCTAACTGAAGAACAGCCAAACGAGCAATATAAAGCAACACGATGACCAGGGCGATGCCACCCAGAACGTATTTCCTGTAACCGAAATCCTGCTCTTTCATCAATTCTGCGCTTTTTCTGGTTTATCGATGTTTACGGATGATGAGTTCGGTGAAGAAAATGATGACAGTGGAAAGAACGGTGCCACCTCCTATTGCAATCAAGGTATAGACTATGTTTGACACATTGAAAGCGTTGAGAAGGTTGAAAACCGTATGGTAAATCAGCGTACCAAAGAAGGAATAGGCAAGGAAATGACCGATACCCATTGAGAAAACGTCAGGTTCGAAGTCTGTTTCCTCATCGTCCTCGTCGTGAGGGGAAAAGAGATTGAGCAAACCAGGCTGTATGAACGCCAGCAAGGTGTTGGTGAAAGTACCCATACCCCAGGTGTCGGAAAACATGTCATAGATGATGCCAAAGGAAAAACTCCAAAGCAACAGACTCACCCGTTTGGCGCCACGATGGAAACAAAGGATGGGATAAACCAACAGCAAGGGGGTTATGACACCAAGGATATGCACATTGTTGAGCACCAGAACCTGCACCAGCAGAACGATGCAGAAGCCAAGAAATCTGTTTATTACACCTCTGTTCATGAAGAATGCTTGTTAAAAAGACGGCAGACCCTCTGACTGTGCTACCGGTCAACATCAAGGGAATCGGCTTTCTGCTCCAGGTTTTTCTTCTCCATACGACTGTAGTTCGTCAGCACGCAGACATCACGCAACGTCGTGAAATCAGTGAACAACTGAACCTTCAGCATGAATGACAATCCGTCGGGCGAGTCGCCCACGTCAAGAATACGGCCTATAGGGATGCCGGCAGGAAAAACCTCAGAAAAGCCATTGGTCTCAACAACCTCACCCTTGTGGACGTTGGCATGTCGGGGAACATCTATCACGTAGGCAATGTTCACCGCACCACGTTGCCACTGCAAAGTACCGAAGTATTTGGAGTTTCGTGCCCTGCAACTGATGCTCGACCGAACATTCAGCAAGGGAATCACTATCGAGTAATGCTCTGATGTCAGATAAACAATACCCGCAACACCTCCTGAACTGATTACCGCCATCTCAGGACGAATGCCGTCGTGGGTTCCTTTGTCGATGGTCAGATAATTGTTGTTGCGGTGAAGCGTCGCTTTCACCACTTGGGCATGAACCAGATGATATTCGGGAGCGATGAAGCCCATAGTCAGGCTGTCCTTCTTCACGTCTTCCAACTGCTTCTCCAAGGCGGCAAGGCGAAGACGCATAGCCACATTCTCGTCAACCAACTGGCGGTTCACCTCCTTCAAGGACAAGAAAGACGTCAACTCACTCTCCCACTCATACACCTTTCCCGTCATTCTGTTGGCGGAAGAGAGGTAAACACTGCCATGGTAACTGTTGTGCGACACTAACATCGCCAAACTGATGCCCTCAAGCACCAGAAACAACAACCAATAACTGTATTTGACTAAAAAGTCGAAAAGATTACGCATCTGCTTCCCTTGTCTTATAACAAGCATAGCGGCTGAGCATTTTCAGTCCGCTATGCCTATTATCTATAAAAGTCTATCTCCTGAGGAACGTGAAGTTACGGATGTTCTTCAAGGCGATACCAGTTCCCTTGGCCACGCTGTGAAGCGGGTCGTCCGCAATGTGGAACGGAATCTTGATTTTGTCGGTGAGACGCTTGTCCAGACCGCGGAGCAAAGCACCACCGCCCGTCAGCCAGATGCCGTTCTTCACGATGTCTGCGTAAAGTTCTGGTGGCGTGTATTCCAAAGCGTTGAGCACGGCAGACTCAATCTTGGCCACCGACTTGTCGATACAGTGGGCTATCTCCTGATAGCATACAGGAATCTCCATGGGGAGGAAATTAATCTTGTTTGGGCCATGAACCACAAAGTCCTCGGGTGCCAACTCGGCGGGCAAGTCTGTCAGAGCAGAACCCACATTAATCTTGATGCGCTCAGCCATACGCTCGCTCACCTTCACGTTGTGCTGGCGGTTCATATACTCCTGGATATCGGATGTCAAATCGTCTCCGGCCACACGGATGGAGTTGTTGGTAACAATACCACCAAGGCTGATCACAGCAATCTCAGTGGTTCCACCACCTATATCAACCACCATGTTGCCCTCAGGAGCCTCAACATCGAGACCGATACCGATGGCAGCGGCCATGGGTTCGTAAATGAGGTAAACGTCACGACCGCCAGAATGCTCAGCCGAGTCGCGCACAGCACGGAGTTCCACCTCAGTCGAACCGGAAGGAACCCCGATGACCATACGGAGAGATGGAGAGAAGAGATGATGGCCAGAGTGCACCATCTTAATCATGCCGCGCATCATCTGCTCGCAGGCGAAGAAATCGGCTATCACCCCGTCGCGCAAGGGACGCACAGTGCGGATATTCTCATGCGTTTTCTCATACATCATCTTGGCCTTACCACCTACGGCTATCATCTTGTTGGTGGTCTTGTCTAAGGCCACAACGGAAGGCTCGTCAACCACAATTTTACCATTGTTGGTGATAATGGTGTTGGCTGTACCAAGGTCCATCGCTATGTCTTGGTAAAGTGAAAAAAATCCCATACAAAAATTCTCGTTTTAGTATTTATTCAATTCTTAATTTCTTTTTTCTGAAGTCGATATGACGATTTTCCGCCCCCCAATAGCGTGTTTCCTTTATTTCATTATCTCGTTATTACGTTATTGCGTTATTACGACATTTCGTTATCTCGTTATTACGTTATAACGTTATTACGATTTAGCGATATAAGGACATCACGCCATTGTGATGTAACGCAAAATCGGGATACCATGAGGGAATCCATCCCGGCCCTACCTTTTCTCGAAATAGGCGTGGATGGCAGTGTCGTAATGAGAACTCACTCCGAATGCCTGCTTGGCGAACCACATACGCTGAGCCTTGGTGGTGCAAGCGCCCTGAGTCTTCACGATGTCAAGCAATGGCTTGTACTCCGCCTTGCTCGGAACAATCACCACATCGTTGAAATTCTTGGCGCCAGCACGAATCAAGGAGATACCACCTATGTCAATCTTCTCGATAATCGCACTCTCATCGTCGGTTGTGGCTACAGTCTCCTCAAAAGGATAGAGGTCAACTATGACCAAGTCGATTTCAGGTATTCCGTATTTAGACATTTCTATTTGGTCGTCTTCCAATTCACGACGGCCTAAAATACCACCGAAAACCTTGGGGTGAAGCGTCTTCACGCGACCGCCAAGTATCGAGGGGTAAGTAGTAAGGTCTTCGACCTTGTCGCATTCATAACCCAGACTCGTGATGAACGAATGGGTACCACCTGTAGATAGGAATCTTACACCTTCCTTATTGAGTTCGGCGAGCAATTCATCAAGCCCGTCCTTGTGATAGACTGACACCAAAGCAGTCTTAATCTTCTTCGTTTCGGCCATAAAACTTTGAAT
>CACYEC010000250.1 GCA_902773225.1 uncultured Bacteroidales bacterium | reverse complement strand
GACGATACTACGGCAATTCAATGCTATTGTCCTGTGCATAGCACATAACTCCCAAGAGCGAAGCGAGTTTACTTCCATTTTTACTTGCGAAAGTTGTAAAAATTAAATAATCAGTGAATGATAATTTTCTTACCGTTGTGGATATAGAGACCTTTCTGCGTGGGCTTAGCATTGAGCTTGCGTCCACTCAGGTCATACCATGCCTCATGGTCAATGTTCAATGGTGAATGGTCAATGGTTTCATGGTCAATGGATGTCACTTCGTCGTCATCGAAGTTCAGGTTGATGGCGTTCACATGGCTGGCGGGGTCACCAGCCAGGAGGTCACCCTTCAGCCTGAAGAATGCACGGCAAGAACCGATACTCATATTTTCAGATGGGAAATAGAGGGTGTTGTCCTCACCGAGGTAAAGCACGTTCCGGTCATTGGCCTGGAGACCTACGGGTGAGAAACAACCTACGAAATCCACATACTCCGTCTCCACGGGATGCAGAGTGTTGTCGATATCTAAATATAAGAAAAAACTGAGAACAGGACTGTTGACCACCTCGTCAATGTTGTCCCATTTGATAAGATAAGGAACGCCTGCTTCCAGATGGACAATACCTTCCTCTATTACACTTTCCGGTTCCTCGAAGTTGAGCGTCAGCGTACCATCGGCAAACGTTGAAGACACTAACTGCTTCACTGTCGGTAACTGGTCATTATATACCAGGCTTAAGTTGTACACGCCGAAGGGCAGGCAGATGGTGTTCCAAGAACCGTCAAGGTAGAACTTTCGGTCACGTAGTTCGACACAGGGAAAGCTCTCCTCATTTTGTTGCTCGAGCAGCTCACTGTTGTCCGCTTGGCCGTAGAGGAGGAGCGTGGTCCTCTGTTCTGTGAATATATAGTCATACCCGTGTTCACTATAGGTGGCTGTGGCTGTGTGTATGATGACCCCGTCTTTCTCTTCATGGGTGATGTTCACATTGTTTTCGTCCAGTTGGAATGAGTTGGGATTGTGATGATAGCCCTCATTAAGCGACACTTCTGCCGACGAGCAGTCATCCGACCATTCCCAATCAGCAAAGAAGTCGTAGATGAAGCGGGGGTAGAATTTCGCGTTCGTCATGTCGTTCGTAATCTCCACATACTCTCCGCCCTTGATGATGGCCTCTCCCGCGGTGTAAAGCCAAGGACCGATGTTTTCGGGGTCGGGGTTCATTTCCCAACCGAGGAACTTATAGCCATAACTGTCTTCGAAGGGACTGGGCAGATAGAACTTCTGGCCGATAGCCACTTCATACGTCTTCCATTCTTCGTATCTCGCGTCTTGAGGATCTGAACCGTCTTGTTCGTAGAGCGTCATGGTTCGGGTCTCGTTCTGATAGCCGCATACGCAGTTGCCCTCCGTATGCTGTTCCTTTTCCGAGTGTTCGCAGTAGAGGCAACGCTTGACATGGTTCAACTCGGGGAACTCATCGTCGGTAGTATAAACGAAATCCCGGTGCTCAGTGCAGGGCTCCACCTTGGCGTAGTGGCGCCACCAGCAGGCTGGAACGCGCTCCGGCGTCGTGAAGGTGCGCTCTATCTGCTTGGCCGACCAACCTGCCGACACCTGGTAGTCGGGGGGAAGAATGAGCGTGCCTTTCGAGGCCTCGCCCGACTTCCAACTGCCGAACGCCCAGCCTTCATCGTTTCCATAGACTTCGAGCACACCGCCGTGGATGCGGATGCTGCCACAATCTGTGTCGTCTGCGCCAGAACCAATACCACAGGCCTCCTCGTAGCTGTTCTCCACATAGATGTAGCCTTGTTTCTCGCCACGACTCTGGCTGTGGATATGCAGGTTGGAGTGCTGGGGAGCCTCCACCTTGATGCCGCCCTTGCAGGTCAGCTTGGCGCCGTCGGGCACGATGATGTGCGCCTCGCCGAATACCGTGAGGGTCTTGCGGGCCACATTGCCATTGACCACATAGTATTTTGCCTCGTCGCCGTCAACTCCTATTTGTTCCCAGTCTCCAGGCTTGTTGCCTTCAAGCAAGGTGTATTGTTCGCAGACGGAGGTCTGCAGTTCGTTGTTCTCGTCATAGTATTGGTAAGAGGCTTTGTACAGTTTCGTATTGAATCTTTTCTCGCCTTTGAAAATGTCTCCTTTACCTCTTAGAATGACGGTGTAGTTACCGACAGATGTCATAGCGGGCTGTTCTTCAGTCTGGCCTTCAAGCAGGTAGCTGACGGTATAGTCTGTACCTTCGGCAAGACGTTTGTAGTATTGATACGTCGTTGGCTGTTCTACAAGAGGAGACGCTTTCACTGCCTGATCACCGTTCCAAAGATAGCTGCTGTTGATGAACTTGAAAAAACAAGGTGTATAGCCCGTAAAAGCATTGTCCTTGCCTGCGCCGCTGATATAGAAATAGATTTCATCATCTGGTTCCGTTTCATATATTGGCATGGTAAACATCTGCCAACAGGAAGGTTCATACCCCAGCGACTGTGTATGATAGGAAGGCTCTTCCATATAGAAAACGACTTCTGTCCAATCCAAAGGAAGCCCTAACGCTTTTAAGTAGCGTCCTCTGGAGAAAGGATTGCAATTCGTTTCGATAATATCCATTTGTTTTGGCGCGAAGACACAATTCTTGAATATGCTTTGGGCTCTGTTGTTAAATTCCGTCCAACCCACAAAGCCTCCCACACTGTGGGCGGTCGGGGCGATGAACTGTCCGGTAAATGTGCAATTACTGAAAGTGGTGTAATTGTCGCGAACGAAGGCAATGAATCCGCCGCTGGTGATGTCGCCGCTCGCCGTAGTGGTCAGCTTGGCTTTCACCCAGCAGCTTTCAATGTTGCAGTCATCACCCTTTGACACACCCACAAGCCCCCCCAAGTGGGTATTGCTGCTGCTGATGGTGCCGTCTATGACCAGACGACGTATGGTGGCGCCGGAGATGCCCCTGAAGGGGGCGGCATAATCCTCGGTGGTTTGATAGTTGACGGTCAAGGTGTGGTCGCAACCGTCAAAATTGCCTTCGAAGAGTTTGCTGGTGGTGCCGGCCATCATAGTGACGGTGATGTCGTTCTCTAACTGCAGATACTTCCCCGCGTATGTGTTACCGTTGGTCACACTTTGGGCAAATTCATTCCAGTCGGCGGTGGTACGAATCAAATATGGATTCGTCTCTGTTCCGGCGCCATCCAAGGCCCAAGCCCCTTGTACAGCAACGCACAAAAAGGCAAAAAACATAAATACTTTCTTTGTCATATTGCTTTTTATCATTTCTAATCATATATGGAAAAAGCACCAAGCCATCGGGTGAAGCTCGGTGTATCTAATCTCTGATAAGTGACAGAATAAATTTTCTCATGCAAAATTATACATATCTGACGAGATTCCCAAACTTAAATATAATAGATGCATCAAGAATGTAGTATTTGGATAAATAAAAACCAAAAAACACGGCCTCCATACATGTCTGAATTTTCATTTATTTTGTAACGATAATGCCTGCCTCTGTTATTTTGCGTGGCCTCCCACGCTTCTTGCCAGCCTTTCTTGACT
>CACYEC010000249.1 GCA_902773225.1 uncultured Bacteroidales bacterium | reverse complement strand
TTGGTGCAGAACAATGCATCGTCGGCCATCTGTGTGCCGCAATTTGAACAATATTTCATACCTTAAGTTTTTAGTTAGTAAGCAAATGTAACATATTTACATGATACCAACAAAAAAAAGGGAGAAATTATGTCAAAAAAAATGGCCGAGGGACAGTTAGGGGGCTGCATTGGAAGGCAGAGCAAGGATTTGAAGATAAAGCAGAGGATAAGGGAGGCAGCAATAACAAGGCGTTTTACCTACTGCTCTAAATTCGTGAAACTTCTTTTACATTCTGTATTTTCTTGAGGTCGGAGATGATATTGTTAAGGTCGGTGGTGTCATGTACAAACATTTCCATCTTACACTCAAAGAGTCCGTTATCGGA
This sequence comes from uncultured Bacteroidales bacterium, assembly GCA_902773225.1. Classification (GTDB taxonomy): domain Bacteria; phylum Bacteroidota; class Bacteroidia; order Bacteroidales; family Bacteroidaceae; genus RUG11857. The sequence goes on along the minus strand of CACYEC010000249.1, from coordinate 15,698 downwards.
TTCGATTTGCAGTTTGCGTATGTTGACGTTCCTAAGTTGTGAGATGACCTGAGTGATTTGGTTGAGCAGTCCTATTTTGTCAAGTCCTTTGATGAAGATAGACGCCGGGAAGAGCAGTTCCCGTTTCATATTCCATTTGGCACTGAGGATTCTGTTGCCGTGGCTGCTTTTGAGCAGTGCCCCGAGCGAGCAATCTACTTTATGAATGACAATACGGTTATCGTCGTCGATATAGCCCATGACTTGGTCTCCTGGAATGGGTTTGCAACATTCCGCCAGGACATATTTGGACCTGATAGTTTCCTCATTGAGTTCGAGTTCCTTTTTCCTGTCAATAACGTCGCTGCTGGTCGTTTCCTCTTTCTTCTCGTCCTTGGTCTTACGTCCGAACCTGAATATATTCATCCAGTTCCGTCCTCCATTCGGACCATTGACGAGGTAATCCTTGTCAGCGTTTCCAAGTTTGATTTTCTCTTGTCCGACACTGATAAGAAAACTGTCCATTTTGTTAAACTCGTGGAATTTGGCCAGTTTCTCCATATTCTCGGAACTCTGTTGTATATCCTCTTTGGCGAAGAATTCGTTGATGATTTCCTCTCCCTTGTTCCTGGCCTCCCTCTCCTCTTTCCTCAGGATAGACGAAATCTTGCTTCTGGCTTTCGCGGTGGTGACCATTTCGAGCCATTTGACGGTGACATGCTGTGAGTTGGAGATGATGACCTCTACTTGGTCTCCACTTGAGAGTCTGTAACTCATGGGCACAAGTTTATGGTTGACTTTGGCACCGATACAATGGCTTCCGACGAAAGTGTGGATGGTGAAGGCGAAGTCGAGGACGGTAGAACCCGAGGGCATGGTCCTGAACTCGCCTTTAGGCGTGAAGACGAAGATTTCCGATGCGAAGAGGTTGAGTTTGATGGTATCGAGGAAGTCGATGGCATCGGGTTGTGGGTCATCGAGTATTTCCTTGATGGTCGTGAGCCATTTGTCGAGTTCTGCCTCGCTTCCGTCCTTGCTGTTTTCGTTTTTCTCCTTGTATTTCCAGTGTGCGGCGAACCCTCTCTCAGCCACCTCGTTCATTTTCTGCGACCGAATCTGCACCTCAATCCATTCCCCGTCATTGCTCATGAGAGTGACGTGCAGTGCTTGGTATCCATTGGCCTTTGGGTGGCTCACCCAGTCGCGTATTCTGTCGGGGTGTGACTTGTAGATTTGCGTGAGCGCCACATATATGGAGAAGCAGTCGGTGTTGTCGCTCCCTTTCGCCGTGGGCTCGAAGATGATTCTGACAGCCAGGATATCGTATATTTCCTCGAAAGGCAGATGCTTGTTCTGCATCTTGGACCAAATGGAGTAAGGAGTCTTGACTCTGGCCTTGATTTCGTACTTGATGCCTTTAGCGTCGAGGATGGTTCGTATAGGAGCAGTGAAATGCTCGAAAATCATATTTCGGTGTTCCTCCGTATCCTTGAGTTTGTTGGATATGTCTTCGTACTCCGCCGGGTGTTCGTATTTGAAACTGAGGTCTTCGAGTTCGCTCTTGATGGTATTAAGTCCAAGCCTGTTGGCGAGTGGCGCGTAGATATAGAGTGTTTCTCCCGCGATTTTGTATCTTTTGTTGAGTGGCTGTGACCCGAGTGTCCTCATGTTATGTAGTCTGTCGGCCATTTTGATGAGGATGACCCTGATATCGTCGCTCATGGTGAGCAGGAGTTTCTTGAAGTTCTCAGCCTGCGCAGAGGCATGGTCACCGAAAATACCTCCTGAGATTTTCGTGAGTCCATCGACGATTTGCGCGATTTTGTGCCCGAACATATTCTCGATGTCCTCGACGGTATAGTCTGTGTCCTCGACCACATCGTGTAGCAGTGCCGCGCAGATAGATGTTGACCCGAGTCCTATGTCGGAGCAAACGATTTGCGCCACAGCGATTGGATGCATGATGTAAGGTTCACCAGAGAGTCTTTTGACTCCCTTGTGCGCATGCTTAGCGAAATTGAAGGCCTTAGTGATGATTTCCACTTTTCTTCTGTGTGGAGAAGCAAGATATGCATCAAGCAGTTTATTGAACTCCTCCTCGACCCTCTTGTCATACATCTCGTCTTTATTCATTTCTGCATCCATAGGCATTCTTTGTAAAAAAGGTTAATTCGTGTTTTCAGGAGATTGCGGAGATAACGGACTGTCCAGAATCCGGATTGACCGGATATTCTGGATATTCCGTTGAAGATATTTCTATCTTCTTCTCTTCTTCGACGTAGTCCGCTTGGCTGGTGCTTTCTTTGCAGTGGTTTTCTTTGCAGTGGTTTTCTTTGCAGAACTTTTCCTTGCAGGTGCTTTCTTTGCGGTGGTTTTTCTTGAAGAGGTTTTCCTTGCTGTCGTTTTTCTGGAAGCGGTCGCTTTCCGACTTGTTGCTTTTGTGTTTCCGCGTTTAGGTGTGTAACGAGTTGTCTTTGTGGCAGTCCTCGTCCTTGTGGCAACGGCGGGCGCCTCGTTGATGTCCTCAACAACCCTTCTTCTCAAGACACTGCTTAAAGAATAAATGCTGTCTTCGTTGAGTATAAACGTCTCGATGGCGTGGTCAGGCATTCTGAGAGAATAGTCCACAGGCACGATGTCGCGACGGTACTGTGGATTAAGCGCCCTGAGTTCCTCGACAGTGACACCGCAAACAGAAGCCACTTGTGAGAATCCCACCTCCTTCGTCACAATGACCGTATCCGTCTCATTGGGCAAAGATGCCTCCATGGGGGTGATACCATGCTGGCAGTAGTAGTTCATGATGTATGTAGCGGCGATAAAAGCCGGCACATATCCTCTTGTTTCCCTTGGCAGTTGGTTATACACCGTCCAATAATCAGCGCCCTCGTCTCCTCCGGCTCTGAGTATAGCCTTGGAGACAGCGTTTTCTCCGCAGTTGTAGGCGGCGATAGCAAGTCCCCAGTCATTGAACCTTTCATAGAGGTCGCTGAGGAAATGAGCGGCGGCATAACTGGACTTGACAGGGTCTCTTCTTTCATCGACAAGCGTATTGATTTCAAGCCCGTAGGTTTTTCCTGTAGCGAGCATGAACTGCCAAAGTCCGACCGCTCCTGCAGGTGATTGTGCCGTAGGTCTGAGCGCAGACTCAATGACAGGCAGGTATTTCAGTTCGAGAGGCAGTCCGTAGTGTTCGAGAGCCTCCTCGAAGAATGGCATATAGAAGTTAGAACTTCCGAGCATGACAGCCACAGACCGTTTCATTCTGTTGCAGTACTGGTCGATGAACTTTCTCGTGATGTTGTTGAGAGGCATCTCGATGGTCGTAGGAATATGCGCGAGCCTGTCCACGAGAATATCGTCATCGTAAGGCAGGTCGGTGACTACGATGTTGTTTCCCTCGGCCAGTCTTGTTCTGTTGTCAAACTCCATGAGTGCGGAATCGGCCTCTACCGTCATTCCTTCAGGCATCTCGATGTCTTCGGATTCTCCGTCTTCATCGAGAACAGTGATGACATTCTGTGAATGAGCATTGCAGAAAGTCAAGGCCGTAAAGGCCATCATGATATACCATTTCTTTTTCATTCGTTCAATTTGTTTTAGTCGCTCCTTAAAGCAGAAGGTGCAGGTTAATAAAAAAGTGTTAGAAAGTGAGTGCACATTGCACTCCGTAACTATTGTGTCCCACAGGTGTCTGGGTGATGCCGTATCCGTCCTTTCGGTTGATGATAGTAGGTCTCACTTTCATGCTAAGGTCTCTGCTGATGTCGAAACTGGATAGTTCAGCATCGACGTAAGCATCGACCACGGATAGCAGGTAAACTCCGATGAAGGCGAAAATGCTGAGGTCTCTGTACCTGCGGTAGTAGTCCTTTTTGTTCTGGAACAGTTTCTGTATTCTTGACAGGTTGTTGTTGACATTGTAGCCTGGTGGAAGAAAGTTCTCGTAACTTTTGGTGTTTTCGTCGTTGTCCATGATGTCGATGTATGCCTGAGAGTAGTCTCTGTACATGGTGTTGTTCCAATGGAGAGCATACATGCATCCTACAAATCCTCCATAGACGAGTGGCAGTTTCCAGTACTTTTTGTTGTAGATTTGTCCTCCTCCCGGTATGACAATGGCGAGCCAAAGTGCCTTTTTGGGGTCGGGAATCCACTTTTTCTTTATCTCATTGAGTGAAACGATGGAATCGAGTTGTAAAGATATTCTCGCTGTGTCGGCGTGTTCTTCCTGTTCCTTGAAGTTGAGTTGGTTGAGTTTCTGTATGCTGTCTTCCCTTGCCGAGTCCACAGGCATTTCGAAATCCCATTCCTCTTCAGGCACGGTGACAACAACCACTCCGCTATCCACAACGATTGTGTCGTTGAATTCGATGGCTTCTGCGTAGTTGCAGCACGCGGTCATCACCAAAGCAATGACCCACCCTATTCGCCTGATTCGATTCCAGAGTCCCATATTCAATCCGCAAACTTATGACATCGTCTTGTTTATTGTCCCAACTGCTGGAGCAGTTGCTCTATTCTTTGCAGTTGTTGCAGGTCGGAGAAGGGAATGGAGATTTTTCCTCCTCCTGTTTTCTTATATGTAGCCGTGACTTTGGCTCCGATGGATTTAGATAGGTTTGAGCAGATGTCGAGTACATTCTGTGGTATGGTCTTGTCTGCCTTGACGGTTTTCTCCCCTCCATTAGTGTTAATCTGTTTGATCAGTTCCTCGACTTTTCTCACAGAGTATCCTTTAATCTTGGTGTCACGGAACAGTTTGATTTGCAATTTGGGGTCGTCGAGTGCGAGAAGCGCCCTTGCATGTCCCATGTCTATCTCGTGGTTCTGGAGAGCCACCTGCACGGGAGCCGGCAGTTTGAGCAGTCTGAGATAATTGGCTATAGTCGTTCTCTTCTTCCCCACTCTCTCTGACAGTTTCTCCTGGGTAAGCCCATAGGTGTCGATGAGCCTTTGGTAGGCCAATGCTATCTCGACGGAGTTGAGGTCTTGTCGCTGTATATTCTCGATGAGCGCCATTTCCATCACATTCTCGTCGTCAGCGGTTCTGATGTAGGCAGGAATGGTAGCCCGTCCAGCGAGTTGAGACGCTCTCCATCTTCTTTCACCGGCAATGATCTGGTATCTTCCGTTTTCCATTTGCCTCAGCGTGATAGGTTGAATGATGCCTATTTCCTTGATAGAGTCGGCCAGTTCCTGCAGTGACTCCTGATTGAACTCCCTTCTTGGTTGGTTAGGATTGGCGTCGATGAGGTCGAGTTTTATTTCGTTGATTGTAGAAGATCCCTCGGTATGCACATCATCGGTAGAGATGAGTGCATCGAGTCCTTTTCCAAGCGCGTTGAATTTTTTCTTTACAGCCATAATGTTATCTTGTCAATGGTCGGTAAGTGTATCTTATAGGCTTCTATTTATTGTCCCTGGCAATCAGTTCCTTAGCGAGCGCGACATAATTTCTTGCTCCAGAAGAAGTGGCATCGTAGAGTATGCAGGGCAGTCCGTGGCTTGGTGCCTCACTGAGTTTGACATTACGTTGGATGACGGTTTTGAAGACAAGTTCCTGGAAATGCCGTTTGACCTCTTCAAAGATTTGGTTGGCAAGTCTGAGCCTGGAGTCGTACATGGTGAGGAGGAAGCCTTCTATTTCGAGTGCGGGGTTGAGTTTTGACTTGATGATTTTGATGGTGTTGAGTAGTTTGCTGATTCCCTCGAGCGCGAAATACTCGCATTGGACAGGTATGATGATAGAATCTGCCGCAGTGAGCGAGTTGACTGTGATCAGTCCGAGAGAGGGAGAGCAGTCGATGATGATATAGTCGTATTCTTTTCTGAGCGGGTCAAGAACATTTTTCAGTATTTTCTCTCTGTTGTTCATATTGAGCATCTCTATTTCGGCTCCGACGAGGTCTATATGCGACGGTACGATATCAAGTCCTTCAATGTCTGTAGTGTAAATCGCGCCATTAATATCGACATCGTTGATGAGGCAGTCGTAGATTGAAGTATCGACTTGCTGTATATCGACTCCAAGCCCAGAGGACGCATTGGCCTGTGGGTCGGCATCGACGACAAGGACTTTCTTTTCCATTGTAGCCAAAGATGCTGCAAGATTGATGGCCGTAGTGGTTTTTCCCACTCCGCCCTTTTGATTTGCCAAAGCAATAATTTTACTCATATCCTGAAAATAATCTTCATATTTGTTCTTACATTCTCATTTCTTATTGTTCACGTGTTAGCGTCGAGATGCTGTTCGCTAATAAAATGCAAAGATAATCATTTTTATCCTGGTTTCATGAATATCTATCATTAGTTTTCTTTTTTTAACGCTATATGTAGGTACGAAATCGCTATTTGTACCCGTGAGGAAGTATAATCACGAGCTTCTATTTCGTGTTGGTATATCCTTCTTGTTTGAGTATCTCTATGATTTTGTTCTTGAAATCCCCTTGTATGATAATATCTCCCTCCTTGGATGTTCCCCCCACTCCACAACGGGTCTTGATCAGTCGTGCCAACTGTTTAAGGTCGTCTTCCGTACCCTCAAATCCGCTGATGACAGTGACAGTCTTTCCTCCCCTTCCGTTTTTCTCTATTCTAAGACGTAGTTTTTGCTGTTGGGGAGACAGTGTGTTGTTTTGTTCAACACTGTCGTCTTGATAACTAAAATCGGGGTTAGTGGAGAACACCACTCCCAATCTATCTTTCCAGTCATTGTTCTTCATCTTCTTTTGCTTGTCATTATGGTGGCCTGAATTCTTCTATGTAAAAATAGGATGCAGTAAGAAAATCCACGAATTGAAGGATTCCGAACTGTATTTGGCAGGCCAGTGATTCGTATGTTGCTCTATGTTTACAAAATTAGTAAAATTCATTGACATACGCACACAGCGAGTGTAAAAAAACGTTAGAGTACATGTTTTTTAATTTTGCTGTTAAGATTTTGGGTAAAATTCTTTGTTGTTAATTAAAAAGTGTGTAATTTTGCACCGCTTTTTGGATTGAGACATCTTGTTAGTATTCCAAGAGACGGGGTATAGCGCAGTTGGTAGCGTTCCTGGTTTGGGACCAGGCGGTCGCGTGTTCGAGTCACGCTGCCCCGACTTTTCAGCGAGCGTGTCACATAACATCCATCTCCTCGGGGTATAGCGCAGTTGGTAGCGTTCCTGGTTTGGGACCAGGCGGTCGCGTGTTCGAGTCACGCTGCCCCGACACAATAAAAGGCATCTGTGAGACAGATGCCTTTTATTGTTTTCATACTTATCCGCTATTACAGTGAGAATGGTGTCAATACACTCTGAATCCGATGATTTTCCTCACTTCCTTTACTGTTGCCGCAGCACTTTCCCTTGCTTTCTCGGCACCTCTTCTTGCGATTTGGTCGAGAAGTTGTTGGTTTGACGCGAATTCTTTGATGCGCTCCTGAATAGGCTGAATCACAGCCACCACGTCCTCCGCGATTTGTTTTTTCATGTCGCCGTACCTGAGTGTGCAATCATTCCACTTTTCGTCAAAGTAGTTGAATGTCTCTTCAGAGGAAACGATTTTCATGAAATTGAAAAGATTCTGAATCACCTCAGGTTTCTGGCTGTTGGGAGTTTGTGGTCCGTTATCGGTGACGGCCTTCATCACTTTCTTTCTGATGACCTTAGGTTCGTCGCACAGATAGATGCAGTTGCCGTCGCTTTTGCCCATTTTTCCAGTTCCGTCAAGCCCAGGCACCTTCACTGCCTCTTGGGCGAAATAGAAGTTCTGAGGTTCAGGGAAGAACTCCGTCTTATAGATGTTGTTGAACCTTCTGGCGCACTTTCTTGCCATCTCCATGTTCTGTTCCTGGTCTTTTCCGACAGGTACTTTTGTGGCTCTATGCTGGAGTATGTCGGCGGCCATGAGTGTAGGATAGGTGAAAAGTCCGGCATTGACGTTGTCGGGTTGTTGTCTGGCTTTTTCCTTGAACGTAGTGACTCTTCCCAGTTCCCCGAGATAAGTGTTCATGTTGAGGTAAAGATAGAGTTCGATGGTTTCAGGGACATCACTTTGAATATATATAGTGGCCTTTTCGGGGTCAAGTCCACAGGCGAGGTATTCGGCGAGGATTGTCCTTGCGCTGTTCTGAATATTCTCCGGTGTGGGATGTGTGGTCAGAGAATGCCAGTCGGCAATAAAGAAAAAGCAGTTGTATTCATATTGCATTTTCACAAAACTTCTGACCGCCCCGTAATAGTTTCCGAGGTGTAGGTTACCTGTGGGTCTGATGCCACTTAATACTGTTTCCATTTAATGTGTTTGTTTTTGATGATTATTCTTATGGACCAAAATCCTGAACCGGATTGCCAGTTCAAAGTGCAAAGTTAGTCAATAAATGCGAAAAAACGGGTGGTAAAAGCCTTTAATCGTCTTGATTCTGGTCATTTTTGTCCTCATCACGGTTTCGGTGTCTTGATTGGAGTTCAGAAATGTCTTTCTGGAAGACACCATCTTTAAGTTCGAGCAGTTGTTTATAATGTTTCCAAGCCTCCGTCTCTCCTCTTTCTATCATCACTTCGATGCTACTGAGATTGAAACTGCTGACCCCATATCCATCGAGGTCAGGGTTGATGTATATATCTGCGGAATCGACATTCTGGTTATATTTAATGAGGTCAGGCCTTGTTAGCACCCATTCCACCAGTCCCCCGACTCCGACAGAGAAGTCGCGGGAATCCCTTTTCTTCTGCGTGAGGTCAACGGCGATGACGACATCGGCTCCCATTTGCCGTACCACATCGACGGGAAGGTTGTTAATCAGTCCTCCGTCGAGTAGCACCCTATCGTTTTTCCTGACGGGTTTGAAGGCACCAGGTATAGCCATGCTTGCCCTGACGGCAAGTGGCAAGTTTCCACTCTCCATCACTACCTCTTCTTTGTTTTTGATGTCGTATGCCACACATCGGAAAGGAATATGAAATTGATTGAAGTTGACGCTGTCGGGCAGGTTTGTGCAACTGTCGATGAGTTGCATGATATGGTCTCCCCTCAGCATCCCCACCCCATTGGCATCAGGGTTCTTCACCTTCCTCATGACAGGGAATCCCAAGACATAATACGCAGTACTGTCTTCGCTGACGATTTTCCGCTTGTGATCGATGTTTCTGTCTCCTATCAGCGTGACCCAATCCTGTGAGCGCATCAATGTGTCGAGTTGAGCCGCTGTATACCCGTTTGCATAGAGAGCGCCGAGAATAGACCCTATGCTTGTACCCGCTATGTAGTCAGGTTTTATTCCAGCCCTTTCCATTACCTTAAGCACCCCCACTTCTGCAGCGCCCTTGGCACCACCACCACCCAAAACGAGACCTATTTTAGGCCGGTCAGACGCACTCCCTTGCGCCCATGCTTCGCATCCCATCATCAACACGAGACAAAAGGACACAATCGGCACTCTGAATAGATTCATCGACATAGTGTTATTAGGGATGTCAAGAATAGTGAAAAAACAAAAAAAACGGGAAACGAGAGAAAACAAAATCTATTATTGATAATCTATTTGGCCTCCGACTCCATCACACCATCGATGATGCCCTTGATTTCGCTTGAAATACCTGTAAGGTTATAGAATGCTCCTTTCTTGGCACCGCTGGCGATGTATCCAACGCATCTTCCCTCTGTAAGTCCGATTTGCATTCTTTCTGTTGAAGTGTAATGATGCTTGGAAATTTTCTTTCTGATTTTGATGAATTGGTCGAGTGCGCCTTTCCATTGCTGGAGGTCATAGTTCTCGCTGTTATTCTTCAATTCGATGGAGAAATCCTCAAGTTGGTTCATAGCCGATTGCTTAGTAGAGCAAGAAGTCATTGCCCCGACAAAGAGAACCATGGCGAAAAACATTAGATATTTTTTCATATTCAAGTGATTAAACATTGATTTCGAGTGCAAAAGTACTATATAATCAGATGAAAAGACGAAAAGAAAGAATTAAAAAAACAAAAAAAGGCGCATCCGCATGGGATGCACCTTTTTTTAAGTATTAAGATTGTAAATCTTACTTGAGTTCAACAACAGCGCGACGGTTGAGTGGGTATGGAGTAACGTCAGCAACACCACCGAGAGCCTTAGTCTCAATCTTGTCGCGACTTACACCAAGGTTAACGAGTTCGTTAGCCACTGCGTTAGCACGAGCCTCAGCGAGTTTCTGGTTGATAGAAGCAGAACCAGTCTTGCTGTCAGCGCTACCAGTGATGATAACCTTTGCACCTGAGTTCTTAGCAGCAGTTGCGATAGCCTCGAGGTTGATGAGGTCCTTCTTGTTGTTGATCTTCGAAGAGTTGAGGTTGAAGAAGATAGAAGCAGGAGCGTTACCGATTACAGTAGTATTACCTACCTCTGGGCACTTGTGGTTCTTCCACTTAGCCAACTGAGCCTGGAGGTCAGCATTGAGTCTCTTCTCAGCGTCGAGTTCAGCGCGAAGTCTTGCGAGAGCGGCCTCAGAAGCAGCAGCGAGTGCATTGTAGTCCTCAAGACGAACAGCCTGGTCGAAGGTAGCCTTGCCAAGATAGAACTGGATACCGAGGTCAACGCTTACGATACCATGACCGAACTCAGCACCCTGACGTCTTGCTGTTCTGTAGTAAGGAGTGTTCTTTGCAAACACATGAGTAGTGAATGTGTAGGCAGCATCGAGATAGATACCGAAGTGCTGACCGAAACGCCATGTGTTCTCGATACCAGCGCCAACAGCAGGAGCATAGTAGTTCATACCGAAGTTACGGATTACACCACCGCGCATGAAAGGAATGAAGTTCCATGTGCGAGTTGCGCTATAACCACAGAGCATGTTACTGAGGTTGAACATCACATCACCATAGAGTCCAGCATAACCGCTATCATCGTAAGAAGGAGTCCAAGTATTGTGCTTGTTCTCAATCTGACCGTTCTCCCAATTGAGTTTCAGACGGAGTCCGAGACCTGGAGTAAACTGCTTTCCAAGAGCGAGGTCAACGCCAAAAGACTTACCATTGGGGAATACATCATCCATGAAGTTCACGCCATGAGGACTAGCGAGCGACATGTCAACACCAGCCTGAATGTACCAGTTTGACCAGAATGAGTTGGTGGCCACAGAGTACTTTGAAAGAGTTGGTGCTTCGATAGTTGTGGTCTGTGCGTTAGCAACAGTACCAACCGTGGCAAAAGCCAAAGCAATCAAAAATTTTTTCATAATACTTTTGAATAAAAAATGAATATATTAGTTTGTTAATTTATTCTCGCTTCTTTTTCTTAACAAGGCATAATAATCCCAAATCAGTTCATCATGCCCCATAAAGTTTTGCAAATTTAACGCTTTTACTCAATAATCAACAAAAAAAAAGTGTTTTTTTTCATCGTAAAGTGTATTTTTAACTTAAATGAGTGATTTTTTTATCGTTTCAAGCCCTATTTATGGATATTTTCGTGATTATTCCACATTTTTAGGTGAGCCGGAAAAAGCCGATTTTGAATGGCAGAGCCGTATCAGAAGAGTTTGCTGATGGCGAACTCATCGAGCAACGAGAAAACAGTCTTGCCGTCGGGAGTGAATTGCGGTGCACTTGACCGAAAAAGCGAAGTAAGGAGTTCGTTGATTTCTTGTTCTGTCAGCACTTGACCGTCATCGACGGCCGAGCATTTGGCCATGGCAAGCGCTACGTTCTCTTCCATTTCCTCTATCACTCCCCCTGTTTTCTCCATGGCTGAGGTGACGAGTTTGTGGAGCAAATCCACAGGATTGAGCCCTTGTATTTCGGCTGGGATTCCTCCAACCGAATATGCGCCACCTCCCAGGTCGGTAAGGTCGAATCCTATATATGAGAGATCGTCTATGATTTCATCGATGACCGCTTTCTCTGCTTTAGTGAATTGAACGACATCGGGAAAAAGCACTCCTTGCGAGGTCATTTTCCGAGACTGAATCCTTTTAAGGAACCTTTCGTAAAGCACTCTGACATGCGCTCTGTGCTGATTGACAATCACCAGTCCGTTAGGTGCTGGAAAGACCAGATACTTTCCTTTGAACTGGAAATGAGGCAAATCAGTGTTGTAGCGCCATGCTGGTGTTTCTGTTTCCCTTTGGGTGTGAGGGGAGTCTGGATTGTCGTCAAATAACCCGAGCCCCTTAGGTGAGTCTTGACTACTGAACTCCAATTGCCCTCCAGTTTGGCGGTCGTTGCTTTGCCTGCTGTTTCCGTAGAGTTTCTCCCAATCTGTATTTTTGCGCTGATAAGTGCCAGTCGTGTTGAACGGGTTGTAAGTAGCCGTTACGGTTGGCATAGGGGTAGCCTTAGCATTGCTGTCGGCAGGGATGAACGCAGGAATATCAGGTCTTCCCTCCACGTCGAAGTCGATAGTAGGCGCCGCGCAGAACTTACCAAGCGCTTCCCTTACAGCGGCGGACAGCACTTGCCATATTTCTTGTTCGTTGTCGAATTTAATTTCCGTCTTTGTTGGATGGACATTGACATCGATTGTGTCAGGCGCAACCGACAGATAAATAAAGTACGAGACATGTTCCCCTACGGGTATCAGTTGTTCGTATGCCTTCATGACCGCGACATGGAAATAGGGATGTCTCATGAACCGTCCGTTGACAAAGAAAAACTGTTTCGCGCCTTTCTTCCTTGCGCTTTCAGGTTTTCCCACATACCCAGAGAGCGACACGATAGAGGTCTCGACCTGTATGGGCAACAGTTCTGCATTGATTTTCTTTCCGAAGACATCGATGATTCGCTGTCGCAGGATTGTGGCAGGGAGGTTATAGACTTCATTTCCATTGCTGGAAAGCAGGAAACTGATGTCAGGATGCACAAGTGCTATCCGTTCGAATTCAGCGATGATATTGGTGAGTTCTGTTTGGTCGGACTTGAGGAACTTCCTTCTGGCCGGTACATTATAGAAAAGATTGCTGACCGAAAAGTTGCTTCCTGTGGGACAGGCGACAGGTTCCTGTTCGACAACCTTGGAACCTTGTATAAGCAGGTGAATGCCAAGTTGATCCTCGTTCCTTTTAGTCTTTAGGTCAACATGGGCGACTGCGGCGATGGAAGCCAGTGCCTCTCCGCGGAATCCCATGGTGGTGAGAGTGAAGAGGTCAGAGGCCTTGGAAATTTTGGAAGTAGCATGCCTTTCAAACGCCATTCTGGCATCGGTTTCAGACATACCTTTTCCATTGTCGATGACCTGCACACAAGTTTTTCCTCCCCCCACAATGAGAACCTTGATGTCGGTAGCGTCGGCATCAATGGAATTCTCGACCATCTCCTTGACGATAGACGCCGGTCTCTGCACCACTTCCCCCGCAGCGATTTGGTTGGCTACGGAGTCGGGCAACAAATGAATGATATCCTCCATGTCAGAACAACAGGTTTCCTGTATATAAATATCTCATCAAGATGAGGAGAACGATAATGAGGAAAATGAGCATTCCTGAAGAAATGTGTCTTCCGCTCTCCTTTCTGTTCCTCAGATGTTTAGTGGCCATCGTGAACTTACCCCTGATATCCTCAGGTGAGAATTCCTTGGGGGGAAGCAAACCCAGTTCACGCTTTGCCTTGTCTTGTATTTCCTTTAGTTTTTCCTTGCGCTCGTTATAGTAGATGTACTCATGTCTGTATGCGCGTGGTTTCATTGTCTTGAAAAGGGCCATAATCAAGTGGGAATTAAAGGTGGTTATTGGGATTGGGAGGAGGAATCAGAGGATGCAGACTGAACAGAAGAGTCAGACGTGGCGGACGAGTCTGACTGGTCAGAGCGGTCGGAAGGAGCGGTCTGGTCGGACATCTGGGAGGACTCAGGAGATTGTTGCTGTGTGGGACGACCGTTCTTGTTGAGTTTTTGTAGCGGTACGTTGTGCTTTTTTTCCGCGACAAGAACATTCTCGGCCGACTTCCCTCTCCAATTGAAGACGTCATCAGGGTCTGTAGGTCTGACATAATCGAACCAGGCGAATCCCTTGAGATGCTTTTTATCGGGCGGAATCTGCAAGACAGGATAAAGCGAGCATGTTGCAGCCGGCATCCAGATATGTTCTATTTTCTTGTTCTGCATGAACATAATCATTTTCGTGGTTTCAGAATAGTTCATGAACAGTTTTGTCTGTCCCTTGTCCTCTGTGACATAATAGATGACATACACATTGCCATGTGCCTCATTCCTATCGATTTGTCCGTTGGTGAAGTATGAATACATCTCACGGCTCGACACCTCGTTGAAAGTGACAGAGTCGGTCTGTTCGATAGCCATAGCCTGGTTGATAACGTGTATGAGGCGGACGGTAGAGTCGTTGTTGAAAACGTGGATAGTCTCCCCAAATAATTGCTGACCTCCGTTCCAGAGAATAGGTTGTCCAAAAAGGTAAGTGCATGAATCCTTTTGGACGCTGACCATGGAATCGCACACCGCCTGCACATCGGATCTGTAGAGTTTGACCTTATGGTAGGCATGTATGGTCCTCGTGACAGAGTCTGTTCCGAGATCATAAGTGAACATCTTCAGCGTGTCGGCATGTACGTAAGCGGTGTCTCCTTGTGAGTATTCCTTAAGTAAAGCCTTGTCGGTAGCCATGGCGTATCCAGTCTGGTTGTCGTACTGACATAGGTCGCCATAGAGTATGCACATGTTCTCGTCGTCGTTGATAACTACATTGTTGAATCCCTCGCTGAAGTGCTTTTCCTTGTTGTAATGGAGACTGTCGCCGATGATTCGCCGCATGTCCTTGATGATGTACGAACGGTCGGTGAGGTCCGCCTCTCCTGTGTTGGTGTTGTAACATCCTCTCATGCCATAGACGAAGGTGCTGTCATCTGTTTCGATGTTAGTAGGGCTGACGATTCTCGCCACCTTCGTCTGTGTGTTGTAGAAGAGCGTGTCGGAAATCAGTGTGAAGCTGGGGTTCTCGAGATTGACGTTGTCTGTGAAGAAAGACTCATGTGTAGAAGGGGTGTATTGTCCCCATCTGGAGTTGAGCACATTGTCGTCGTCGTAGAGTGTCCCCCCCTGCATATACATGCCGACCCCATACATACGGTCGTAGTCGAGGTGGTCTGTAAGAAGCCGAGTCTTATGGTGTGTAAGCACCACGTTTCCTCTGGCTTTGGCTGTAAGGTTCTCGCCTTCATAGAAGAGCGTGTCACTGGTGAGCGTGAGCGTATCGCCTTGTAGCATCTTGACGTTTCCGAAAGCATCGAAGGAGTTGTCGTCGCGGTAGAACTTGGCGCTGTCGCAATACATGATGCATCCCTTGTGGCTTAATTTGACATGACCGACGAGCACTTCTGCCCTTGGGTCTTGGTAGTTCTTATAGAGGATGTCGCTATGCAAGAGGTATATCCGGTCAGAGGGGTCATTGATAGACATGGCACTGTAAATGACACAGCAGAGCATGGCTATCGCCAATGCCCTACCCGTCATGTGCATTTTTCCACCTTTATTCCCTTTGGCCATCTTCAATACGATTTTACTTGATCCATCCTGGATACTTGAACTCACAGTTCCTCCAGTCCTCGTTGATTCTCACGTAGGTGGTGCGTTGCATCTCCTTTATCCATTCCTCTATCCTTTCCTCGTAGAGTTTTCCCAGTACCACATCCTGCATTTCCTGGTAATCGTCAGCCATGTTAGCGCGGTGTCCTGGGATTTTGTTCTTGAGCTTGGCGATAGCGACCACCTCTTTTCCCTTGTTGTTGACCATAACGAAGGGTTCGGAGATT
>CACYEC010000248.1 GCA_902773225.1 uncultured Bacteroidales bacterium | reverse complement strand
ATGGCCTTCTATCGCAACTCTATACCTACGGTTCATCTCTCCGATGGCTTTGGTTTGCTCTTTATACAATTCTTCCAACTTGGTATCTGCAATTTCAAGAAATCTATCTGCAATCTTTCCCTTCTTCGCAATGCCCTTTATTTGGGCGTCAATAGCATCTATCACTTCATTCCCCAGTATATCACGCCGTTGGAGAGCGACACCGGCCTTATTTACACTATCCTCAAAGTTCTTAATTCGGTCAAGAATCTGATTGAGACGCACAACAATCTCTCTGGGTATCTTCAGCGATTCTGAGTATTGATCTTGAATTGTAATGGCCTCCTGCGCTGCTGCGAGCATCATACGGCGAGCCTCTTCAAACTTATTAAGAGATTGTGTTATACCAACAAAGTGATTGGCGGCCTCAACATACTTCTCCATACCAGTAATCAGTTCCTTACTCTTGAATGTATCGAGCAATTGCTGCTGGAGAGATATATTGGCATTAATTTTATCCATGTTCTGCCCCATTGTGTTCACAGCACTCGTCACTGCACTCACATTCTGTTTAAAGTCCTCTCCGAATGCACGGGTCACCTCTGCAAAAGCAGACTTGAACCCATCAATAACGACAGTGAAAGCGGGCTGAAAGGTATCAACAGTATCGTGTAATTTGCTTATAGCAGAAACCAAACTCGCACTGGCCGTCTTGGTGACATCCGTCTGAATGAAATCGAAGAAATCATTCTTGTCATCCTCTACCTTTTTTCGAGCAGTTCCTGCTTTGGCATTATTATAAGTTGTCAAGATAAGACCACTTAAACTAGTACTCATCGAAATAAGAACACCAGTTAAAAGGTTTTTAATTGACTCATCCCCGAAGTTTACTCCATCATATCCCACCAAAAACATAAGTATGCCGATGAAAACGCCCAAGAATGTTCCCATTAAGCCAATATAAGTGGGGAATGACTGATAGACTGTGGACTGGTCGTATCTAAGGTTTATCTTTCGCTCAACCTTATTCTGGATAAACTGATAGTCAGAAGTCCCCTTTGTTTTGAACAAATATACGTTAATTTCCTTGATAAGCTCATTTAAATCGGAATCATCCTTTCCTACTAATTGAATTTGTGGATATTCTTCTCTATCATATTCAATCGTAATAGAGGAGCCGTAATCCTTCTCTCTATCGAAAAAACTGGCAAAGCGTTCCCTACATTTCTTCGTATCCAGAAAAAAATATAATTGTATTGCAAAGAATATGAGGAACAATACTATCGATACTACATACATGGCTTCAAATCTTTGTCATCTGGAAAACTCGGTCAATAATAGGCAGGAAGTATACAGAGTCAAACAGCTCTACTTCCTCAGTGAACTTCTGTTCAACCTGCGACTTGTAGTATGTGTCCAGCGGAACGCCCATGTCCTTATTCGCACAACGGACATAACTGGTTGTATCTGCAGCGCTGTCAAGAATTCTCTCTTTTTTTAGCAAGTCTAGAACCTCTTTGTAAAGAGTGTTGAACTGGGAATATTTATCCATCAATGATTTCTTCAAAATACCGAAGTTTTTTGTCATATCTCCGACTTTTTCATAATTGGCAGACATGTCGCCTTGGTAAACCTTCTCGGGGACGGACTCTGCATCTGAGCTACGATATAGTCCTCCATAACAGGTAGCCTCTTTCCTCTCAACAGGTAGTTTAAGTATGACATCATGCTCACCTCCGAAGACATTGGCAAACACCTTGTCAATTATTTTCTTGATAACCTCTCTCTCAGAACAGATAAAACCATCAATATACTTACTGCCGTTACCACTGAACACTATGGTCTTGGGAGCTTGACATTTATGGTCTTTAAACATCCAAGCCATGTAGAACATAATGGATGTGAAATGGTATACAAAGACTGGCTTAAAGTCCTCAGAGAGATGCTGATTAATATCGCAGAAGTTGGAATTGCCCAACCAAAAGTTAATGATGTCCTTAGTAGAGTTGTCATCTACGTTCTTAAAACATGTGTTCAGTTCTTCCAAGTCATCACGAGTGAACCTTAGACTGTCTGCATAGCGTTTGTATATACCATTCTGTTTCTCATTCTCAAATTCCACGAAGCCATTACCCCATAGCACATCACATCCAAAGTGAACAGAATTGGCCATAACTGGCTTATTGTCCTTGAAGTAAACGAAATCAGTGGAGCCACCTCCGATGTCTATGACGCTGACCGCCTCGGAATCTTTGATGTAGTCCATCTTCTTGAAGT
>CACYEC010000247.1 GCA_902773225.1 uncultured Bacteroidales bacterium | reverse complement strand
TTATGATAAGTTCAACGCACAGACGAAAGAGGTCATCAACACTGTGTATAAGATAATTGGTGATGTTTTGCCAATTGAAGAGATGCGAGAGGCTTTAATAACAAAGATTGAGGAAGAGCTGACTAAATGAACCGTAAGGTACTATTACTAGAACCAAACTACAAAAACAAGTTTCCTCCCATTGGGTTGATGAAACTTGCCACATATTTTAAACTCCGAGGTGACGATGTGGTTTTTTACAAAGGTGACCTTAATGAGTTTGTTCTTCACAGTATTGCCGATGACTGTGTAAACAAACTGACATCGATAGACAGTACTATTGACTGGAGATTATGTGCTGATAAGATAGTTAAATACATTAAGTACCGCAAAAAAGAATATCTTGACCAAATAGGTCTTGATAATTCCAAATTTGCCATATTGCTCTACCCTTGGCTAGAAGAGTTTAAAAACCAATATCATAAAGGAACGTGGAAGAAGCATCCAAAGTGGGATTGGGTCGGAGTGACAACTCTTTTCACTTTTTATTGGGATATCACGGTTGAAACTATCAACTTTGCCAAATTGTTAGTGAAAGATCCCAAAAACATAATGGTTGGTGGGGTGTTGGCATCGATTCAACCAAGAGAACTAGAGAAAGAAACTGGAATAAAACCTCATGTCGGTATATTAGGTACATCTATTCATAACGCCAAGGAAGGGCAAACCCCAGATATTGACCCCGACAATGAATATATTATAGATAGCCTACCGTTAGATTACTCAATACTCGATGAGATTGATTACAAATATCCAGACAACAATGCATACTTTAGTTATTCGACGAGAGGTTGCATAAGGAAGTGTCCATTCTGTGCCGTTCCTATATTAGAGCCTAAGTATTCTGATTTCCTACCACTTCATAAGAGAATCGAACAAACTCGACGTTATTTCGGCGAACAGCAAAACCTACTCTTAATGGATAATAATGTGCTTGCATCAAGCCATTTAACAGACATCATCGAAGATATAAAGTCATGCGGTTTTACAAAAGGCAGCAAATTCCAAGAGCAGAATTTATACAATCTTACAATCAGAAACCTACGCATCCATTTGAACGATAGAGCATATACTCGAAAAGGATTTCATTTATTAGAAATGCTGAATACATCTAAACGGCTCACTCCGAAAGAAAAAGAAACCATTTACCAATTGAGAGAAGAGTATGGATTGCTAACACTTGAAACCTGTACGAGGGAGTCTTTGATTAAGTCATACAGATTATTCTGCTCATATTTTGATAAAACTGAGAAGAAGAGCAGCAATGGAGGAAGGTTAAGATATGTTGATTTCAACCAAGGTGTGGATGCAAGGCTGTTTAACGAAAGCCGGGTTGCTCTATTATCAGAAATACCGATTAGACCATTACGCATTGCATTTGATAACATCAAAACAGCATCAGAATATACGAAAGCAATTAAACTCAGTGTGTCCAAGGGGATGAAGGACTTTTCCAATTACTTGCTTTATAATTTTGATGACGAACCAATTGATTTGTATAGGCGTTTAAGGATAAATGTGGATTTATGCGAGCAGCTTGGTGTGAGCATTTACTCTTTTCCGATGAAATATCACCCCATACGAGGTGAACATAGCCATGACCGAGACTATATCGGAAAGCATTGGAATAGAAAGTATATTAGAGCAGTTCAAGCCATACTTAATGCTACAAAGGGAAAAATAGGTAAAGGGGTTAGCTTTTTCGAAAAGGCTTTTGGTAAAAATGAAGATGAGTACCTTGAACTGCTAATAATGCCAGAGACATTCTTGATTTTCAGATTTTTCTTTGAGCATCTCGGCTATACGCAGGAATGGCGAGCCGCTTTCCGAGACCTAAATGATGAGGAACGTAACGAAATACTCCCCATCATATACAAAAACGACTTTAATCATATTGAATCGTTAACAGATAATCCCAGATTATTGAATGTGCTAAAGTATTATAAAAACTACCGAAAGGAGATAGCTGACCACAATTCGGAGTTGTATAAGCAAAAGAAAGAGTTTGAATCAAAGTCTATAAGGTTGTTATATGGTATTAATCGATAATAAGTCATCTTTGGTTTTATTGGGCGATGATGACTATAGCCGCAGATTTCTGTCAGAAAAAATGAAATTTGTCAACTCTAGTTTATGGCAGACTATTATAGGTGTATTTTTGCGAGAAATGAAACAGCAAGTTGCATCAGGTGATCTTGAGGAGTTGAAACTATTTTTACGAAATAAGCGAAGAAGCGTGTTGGATGAATATAAGACTAAAGGATGTTACTATAT
>CACYEC010000246.1 GCA_902773225.1 uncultured Bacteroidales bacterium | reverse complement strand
ACTCCCCGAACGTCCAGTCCCACCACATCGCCGAGGCCATCGGCTATCGAAGCCTCGATAGAGGCGACTGGGCAGAGAGGGGGATATAATATTACGTTATTCAAAAAGTACAACTATATGAACCTATATGATAATATCGAAAAAAGTATTCGTAATCAAGCATCATTGCTAACCGTTCCCATAGGAACAACACAAGATGAAGTGTATCAATGCGTTCGCCGTATCATGCGTGAGAATCCTGATATTTTTTGGTTCTCACATCAATGGAAATATACAAAGGATGATTTGACAATACGTTTTCATTACACTTTAAGCAAGGAAAGAAGAATCAAAGCGAAGAAGCAGATAGAGGATGTCATACAAAACGATTTCCAAATAGATAAAGTGTTTGCTTTGTCTGTAGCAGAACAAGTAATGTATGTATATAAATGGATTGCGCTTTATTGTAAATACAACATCTACTCTGCCTATAATCAGACTATATATAGTGTTTTTGTACATCGAAACTCCGTTTGTACGGGTTATGCAAAAGCGGCTCAATATCTTTTCAAGTTGCTTGGTATTGAAAATAGACTTGTTTTCGGTACGATGCATCAGGCAGAAAAAGGAAGTCGACATTGTTGGCTTTTAGTCAAGATTAACAATAAATGGTATCATTATGATCCCACCTTTGCTGAACCAGAAATCAATTATTTGTTGAGGAAGGCCGGAGTCACCCCCGTATTTGGTGCAGAAGGGCTGGTATACAACTATTTCTGCTGTGATACAGATAATATCAAGCATTCAAGAATTATTGAGGAAGAAAGCGAACTGCCTCCTTGTATCTCTACCATTGACTTCATGTCTTTGCAAGGTTTACCTATACATTTACACAGGACGAAAGGTGTTGAACGTTTAGGTGTAAAAGGTTGCTTGTTGAGTAATGCCGGTTCTTTTTCGGACGTATATCTTTGGCATTCAGACAATAGCGTACAGAGCGTCGTAAAACTCTATAAGAAAGATAATTCCCATGATCTTTTGCGACATGAATTGCGCATAATGCGCCAATTATCTCCATCAAATCATGTTCTACATGTACTCGGAGTTACGGATAATCAGGATGGACTAATCATTGAGCAAGCAACTTCGCTCGCTGATTTGTTGTGCAGCCATTACTATCGGCTGTCTGCGCTGAATTTCTGCAAGCTTCTTTTAAATGTTATAGACGGATTGCAAGATTCCATCAAGTATGGTATCTATTACCGAGACATTCATCTAAACAATATTTATAGGACATCGAAAGGATGTTATGTTCTTGGAGATTTCGGTAGTTGTGTTTGGATAGACGGCGAAAACTCTTCAAACGTTGGTGGCGTTGGTAGTCCTTGGTATTCTGCACCAGAGACATGCCTTAATGGCGTATTTAATGAAAGATCTGCTACGTATGGTGTCGGAATGTTAGCATTCTTCCTTTTAAACGAACTTTTGCCTCCATTGTGGAATGAATATGGGAAAGAATCCCAAAACCTCAGGGTTCATGGTCATGAACTGCTCACTCCTCTTCTTCTGAAGAGGCCTTCATGTGCATTTGAACAGCAGATGGCATCCATAATCATGAAGTCTTTGTCCTTTGAATCAGCAGACAGGTATCAGAAACTCTCTGATTTAGAACAGGCATTAAAACAATGCATGTCTTTGGTCGAAGATGAGGATTATTTATTGATAGATGGAGGGTCATCAGAAAGATTGTTTAAGTTCGACAAAAAAGAAAACATAGGCAAGAAAGCATATAATGATTATACAGATTTTCATTCTACATGCATCGATTTCCCAGAGGTTCTTGTGTCAAATGGAGAAAATGAGTCATTTGTGATAGTTGATGCTGACGCAGATAATCAGGCTGATATGATGCAGTATGATATGAATAATAGTGAAGCAATTAGCGATGATGAAATAGTCGATCTTGCCAACCCCAGTATTGACGATTACGCATATACAGCTGGTGATCCTTTTGATTATACTGATTATACCAACGACTTGGATGGGGATAGTTCCATACCGGCACCTCCTCCTGGTAGTTCCTGTGAAGAACTCTCTCATAGGTCTGAAAGAATCAATGTTATTACAACTACTGAAGCATGTTCATTTAATCCTGTCAGCAGTTCGCTTAAGACTTACCAACCCATATATGACAACGATTGTTCAACCAAAGACAAGTCAAAGAAATCAATTTGGTCGAAAATATTTGGTAAAAAAGAAAAGAAGATAGAAGTAGATGAGGTATATGGCTCTGTTTTTGCCCCTTCTGAGGTCAAACCCAAGTCCCATCTTATGGTACAAGTGTATCTTCATTTATTAGAAGAAGCTAATAAAGTCGCTCAATTAGCGATGGAGGCTGATTCTAAAGCAGAACGTCGGAAATTTGCTCCATTAAAGACAAACCTCAAATATGGTGATAATGTTAGAGTGGAACTCAATATTTATGGAGAATCATTATTGTCACGTGCAACAGATGATGTGATATGGCGTGGTCATTTTACTCAATGTAGTTTTGATTATTTAGTCCCATCCAACATTGATATAGACGAACTTAGCTGTGAGGTGAACCTCTATGTTAATAGCGCTCTTATCGGCAATATGATATTTATCACACGAGTTGTAGAGCGCCCCCATAAACTAAACTCGGAGATAATCTCTCATGTATTCAAACGTATATTCATTTCATACGCCCATCAGGATTCGAAACGAGTGAAAGATTTTGCATTGGCATATAAGGCTCAAGGAGTGGATTATTTTTATGACAGAGATAAATTAGCAGCAGGCGATGTATTTGAAGAAAAAATCTTTGAATACATTGACTCTGCCGACTTGTTTATACTTTGTTGGTCTGAAAATGCGGCAAAAAGCGAGTATGTAGGGAAGGAACGTCGAAGAGCAATGCTTCGTGCTTATCCACAACTAAGTATGAACGATGCAACCTTGAAAATATATCCGATTAGTATTGAGCCAAGAACCTCGCTTCCAGAAGATATGGCTGGTATATACAACTTTGAGGAAGCGTAAACAAGTAACTCTTAACTGATACACTACCATCCGATAACAAATAAACATAACATGGCTGTAATTAACAAACGAAAAGCGGGCCAGCCCAGTGCGAAAATCCGTGAGCGCGTCATCCGTGCCCGTCAGATTCAGACCGAGCGCTTCAGCTCCATTCCCCAAGCTCTCCGCCCGTGCCTATAGCCGCATCCTGAAAGTCGCCCGCACCATCGCCGACCTCGACAACTCCGCGAACGT
>CACYEC010000245.1 GCA_902773225.1 uncultured Bacteroidales bacterium | reverse complement strand
GTTCACGCGCTGCTGAAGTTGGTTGTGGCTGTCAAGCAGGCCGAACAGACGAGGCATGTCGTCAAACCTCACCGATGGACAGATGGGTGACATCCTTTGCATGAACGAGCGTTTTGCGAAGAAACGTGGTAGGAACCACTTGTTGGCGATATCCTCCCACTCCGAGCGAAGCGCACGGCAGTCGTGGTTGAAAATCTCTTGACGGCAACTCTGGAGAATCATTCTCTCGACATCGTTTTTCTTCCTGCTTGTGGCGAGGAACTCCATGGCGAGTTGTGATTTCTCCTCGTTGGTGCATACGGTGAAAAGGTCGTAGTTGACCACCGGTGTTCCAGCAAGAGTGTTCAGGTAGTCGTTGAGCCAATTGTAGTCCTCGTCGTTGATAATGATGCGCTTTCCGATATGTTGCTCCACATTGGCAGCAGTGTTGCGAAGGGCTTGGAACTTACTGCGGAAGTCGTTGAGTGAACTGCACAAGCGCTGAAGCGAGTCACTGTCGGTCGCTACAGGTTCCAGTCCAGCCAATGGATGCTGTGTGGGATGTCCTGTGATGTCGAACACGGTGTTGAGGTCGGCCAACTTCTCGCACCATTGTTCCATTTGCTCTCGGTTGGTGCGTAGGAATGTCTGAGCATTGGTGGGTTTCATCTCAGGGATTGTGTTTCCTTGCTCATCCTTCAGACCTTCTAAATGCAGGTAGTTGGTGATGCAGTCGTAGAGTGAGTAGCCCGACTGATGACGGTTGTGTAGAGACTCAGTGTAACCTATCAACTTCTTCCTGTCGTTGAACAGTTTGTCAGCCATCTTCTTGTAGTCCTCTGGCTCCATGATGCGAACAGCCTCAAGGGCAGTCTTCATCTGGAGTAGAAAATGCTGTTTGGTCACTTTGTTGGAGTGCAACTCCAGGCAGAAAGGAGCGAGACCGATTTTGTCAAGACGTTTCTGAACCACCGACAAAGCCGCCATCTTCTCCGCCACGAAAAGCACCCTCTTGCCTTGGTAGAGTGCATTGGCAATCATGTTGGTGATGGTCTGTGACTTACCTGTGCCTGGAGGGCCGTATAGTATGAAACTCTTTCCGCGGCCCGACTCTACTACAGCCTCCATCTGCGACGAGTCCACGTCAATGGGTATGGCGTAGTCGCTCGGTGCATGGTTGCGGTCGAGGTCGCGTGCATCCACCATGTCCTCTGTGTGTTCCAATTTCACTTTGCCCTCAATGAGTGAAGCGACAACAGGGTTTTCCTTGAGTTTGCTGGCGTTGGAGTGTATGTCGTTCCACATCACGAACTTGCTGAAGGAGAAGAGTCCGAGCATCGACTCGTTGAGCACGTTCCAGTTCTTCATCTCGCTGATGGCCTTTCGGACAGTGGTCAGCACAAGTTTCACGTCTATGCCCTTTGCGTCGGTCGGCAGGGGATATAGCGCGCCGAGGTCCACGTGGAACTGGACTTTCAGCAATTCCACCAAGGTTGTGTTGAGAATCATCTCCTCATCACGTGTTCGGATGACATAGTCAGTTCCAGAACGCCTGACGATATCGACGGGCATCAAGAGAATAGGTGCGAAACGTGGAACCACACTTCGGTCGTTCTCGTACCACTTGAGCATGCCAAGCACCAGAAACAGGGTGTTGGCACCGTTTTCCTCGATGGAGTTCCTCGATGTGCGGTACAGGAATTTCAAAGCGGTGGAGAGTTCCGTTTGAGTGAGATAGGAAATGAGACGGTTGCGCTGTATCTCGTCAGACACGAGTTCCCGCATGTGCGGTGCGATGACCTCGGAGTCGTAGATTTTGGTTTCGTCCATCTCCACCTTGGTTTCGGGGTATGGGTTGATTCGGTAGTCCTCTCCATCGAACATTCTGTCTTCCAAAGTGTCGATGTTGAACGACACAAAAGGTATGGTCTTGCTTCCGTTGCGGCAGTTGAGCAGGTTGTTGCGTAGGGAAAAATCAAGCAGTTTGCGTTCCCACAAGTCGAGTTTGCTGAGGTCTTTCTTGTCGTAATCGAGGTTGAGTTCCAAGTGGTCATGAATCTTGATTTTGTCCGTGGCGTTATCATGCCTCAGTCCTTCGTTGTCAACCACAAAACTGTCGCCCTCCTTGATTAACTGTGGAAGTGGTAGGACACCAGCGGCTCGAGAACGTCGCACATCAACAAACAGTTGGAAAGTCTCGGTGTTTCTTATGTTGGATGTTGTCATGCTGACCGCGTCGTCAAAGGTCAAAGACTGTGAACTGGTGATGGCAGTGCTTTCCAACAGCACAAGGTCGTTGATACCGTCTTCGGACGATTTCACCAGATAAGAGGAGTCGTCGCCTGTGACTTGCTGATAGCAGAAGTCCATCAACCAAGCCCCGACAAAAGCATGTCCTTGTATGAAAACAATGACAGGATTGATTCTGGCTGCTTCCAAAACGCTCGCCAGCAGCAAGGTTGTGTCGAGGCAGTTGCCCAACTTCTCACTCAGCACCTTGTCTGCAAGACGTACTCTTTGTCCTATGGCTTCGAAACTTGGTGGTGCGCTGACATAGACGATACCCTCACTGCGCAAAGCCTCGTAGATGGCAGCCACCTGCATCCGTACCCTGTTGCGGTCTCCGCTCTGGTAGCCGTCCATGGTGCAACTGCCCGTCATTCGTTCTAAAAACTGTGCGGCGCGTACCAACACCCGGCTGATAAATGGGCTATTGGGTGTGACAAACGATGCGATCAACTCGGGCTTGACGCTGAGTCCAGTCCATTGGTCGTAGGCCATCAAGCGGATGCTGTGTGATTGGCGGAGCACCACTTCCTCTCCCACACAGATGGATGCCTCGAAGCAAGTGTCCATCGCCTCCGTCATGTTGAGCAGGTCTTTCTGCTCAACACAGATGTCGATGCTGCTCACCTTCAACTTGGTGTTTCGAGGAACCTCGTCGAACCAAACCTCGGCATGCTTGATTAATTCGCCGTCAAGGCATAGCCGAACCGACTTCAAGTTCTCTTCGCCGTTGTTCTCTATCTCGCATGTTGTGATGGTTCTCACGTTGTTGTGCTGCATGCAGAAGTTGATGCAAGGCAGGTAATCCAGTCTCAAAACTATTGCTTTGTCGTCCATGTTGTTGGTGTGGGTTTAAAGTGTCTGATACTTGGTTGATAAAGGTAGTCTTCTATTCCATTCTGCGAATTTACACATTTTTTCTGTTTTATCAATACTTGTCACCTTTTTTTCTTGTTTTTGTCTTTTCAGCCATGAAAAAGAAGCGAAAAACCATCGTTAAACCGGCGGTCAGTACGTTCTGTCACGAAATAGGGAAAAGTGTAGTTTTGCATTTTTATCACAATAATTTAATCTAAAATGACTTTATGCTTTAGTTTTTCGGAAATTGATAGCATAAAGTCAATTAAAATGTGATAATTGGTGCTTTTTGGCGTTTTTTTTAAGAAAAACTAAATTTTTGCCAAAAAAATTCACTGCTTTTCATAGAAATAATGTATTTTTGCACCCAAAAAGAGACGACCATGTCCTCAAGGTTTGACGCCGTTTTGTGAATCGCCTTGCAAATCGTTGGTTGTCAGTGTAAAATGATTGTTTTATAATTCAATAATCCGGACTCAACATTTATGGAAAGAGTTACAGTACTTCAACCCGAGAAGATGATCAACGGGTGGATTGACCCCAAGTTCCTGCCAGATGGTAAAGACCGTTATTATCTTCGTAACAAACAAGCCAAGAAGCCCCGTGGTGGTTGGCGTCATCTGACAAGTGAGGAAATCGAGACCCTTGTGAAAAACGACAACTCAGCAGCGAGTTGGGACAACATCTTGGTGACAGATGAGTTCGACCCCATGATGATTAAGGACAACAAGTTTTACGGACTTGTGCGTATAGGTCGTGTTACCCCCAATGGATTACGGTACCACGACCTTCGTCTTCCTATAGGCATCACCAATTCCAATATCCATAGTTGCGACATCGGCGATGATTGTGCGATACACGACGTTCATTATCTGTCGCACTACATCATCGGAAACCGTTGCATGCTTTTCAACATCCAAGAGATGGCAACCACCGACCATGCCAAGTTTGGAAACGGCATAGTCAAGGATGGCGAAACCGAGGAAACAAGGGTAAGACTTGAAGTGATGAATGAGACAGGCTGTCGTTCAGTCGCCCCTTTCGACGGTATGATTACAGCCGACGCTTATATGTGGGCCAAATTCATCGACGATTCGGTGTTACAGCAAAAACTGACCGAAATCACACAGGCAAGGTTCGACAATCACAGAGGCTACTATGGCATGATAGGGGAGGAGTGTGTCATCAAGAACTCATCCATCATCAAAGATGTCAAGATAGGAACCAACTGCTACATCAAGGGAGCCTCTAAACTGAAGAACATCACCATCAACAGCAGTGACAAAGAACCCTCTCAGATTGGCGAGAACGTCATCATGGTCAACGGCATCGTAGGGCTTGGCTGCAGGATTTTCTACAGTTGCACCGCAGTCAAGTTCATGCTCGGCAACAACTGCAACCTGAAGTACGGAGCCAGACTGATCAACTCCATTCTTGGCGACAACAGCACCATCTCGTGTTGCGAGGTTCTGAACAACCTCATCTTCCCTGCACATGAACAGCACCACAACAACTCCTTCCTTGTGGCTTCGGTGATACTCGGCCAAAGTAACCTCGCCGCAGGCGCAACAGTCGGCAGCAACCACAACAGCCGTACCAACGACAATGAGATTGTAGCAGGAAGAGGGTTCTGGCCAGGTCTTTGCAGTAGCGTGAAGCATTCAAGTGTCTTCGCTTCTTATACACTTCTCGCCAAGGCCGCTTATCCAGCGGAAATGCACATTCCATTGCCATTCTCCCTTGTCAGCAACGACGAGGTGCATGGTGAACTTCACGTCATGCCCGCTTTCTGGTGGCTTTTCGACATGTATGCACTCGCACGTAACAGTTGGAAATACTCCACCCGTGACAAGAGAGTGAAGAAGATACAGAATATAGAGTTCGACACCTATGCTCCCGACACGATGGAAGAGGCCATTACCGGCCGTAAGTTGCTTGCACTCTGGACGGCAAAGGCTTTCCTTCGCAAAGAAGGAAAGACATGGGACGACCTCGATGACGAGAAGCTGGCTGATATAGGATGCCAACTTCTTGATGGCGACCGCAGTGTGGTGGACAGCCTTGAAGTATTCGGTGAGAATATGGAGAAGACACGCCGTCCGACACGAATCCTGCGCGTTTATGACGCTTATCACGCTTATGGTGACATGATTATCCACTATGCCGTGATGAACGTGCTCAACTATCTGGAGAGCAATCCCAAAGAGAATTTCGCTTCCATGTCGAAACTGCTCGAAAGCAGAAGGCAGAGAGAATGGGTGAACATGGGAGGACAACTCATGATGATGACCGACTTCGACAGGCTTCGTGATGACATACGTGAAGGTAAACTCGGATCATGGGATGCCATACACAAGCGTTACAACGATATCTGGAAGCGTTATCCTATTGATAAACTGCGTCATGCTTACCTTTCATTGCGTTTCGTGCTTCACGCCAAGAAGATCACACCACAGATGTGGATGGACGTTCTCGAGAAGGAGAAGAAGAACCAGCAGTATATTTCCGACCAAGTGTATGCATCTCGCCTGAAGGACTACAAGAACCCATTCAGGTGCGCCACTTACAGAAACCAGGAAGAGATGATGGCAGCCATCGGTCCTATCGAGGACAATAGTTTCGTCAAGCAGATGCGCGAGGAGTCAGCCAAGAACATCAAGCGGATAGAAAAAATAAAATCCAAACTATAAGTATTTGTTCCGACTTTTTCGAGGCAGGTGCCAAGAGTGGCGCTCCCCATAGTCCCTGTAAAATCCATTTGAATCATAAAAACCCATTAAATAATTATTATCAATCACATTATGAATCTCAAAGACAACAAGTATGCCCAGTATGCACTGGTGCAGGAAATGATGGGCACTGTTCCAACTGTGGAGAAATTCGACCCAGATTGCACAAAGGAAATCGCCGCGAAAGTGGCTAAGGCAGGACGTCTCTTCTTCTCAGGAGAGGGTTCAAGCCGTATTTTCCCTTCCAAGAACGCCTCCCGCAAGGCTAAGACCTGGGGACTCGACCTCAATATCCAGACCGAAGGCGCCCGTCAGGCCGCTCAGTATGACCTTTCCAAGTTCGCAGTCTGCCTTGCCTCCAACTCAGGCCGCACGAAAGAGACATTGTTGCTTGCCCGCAAACTCAAAGCCGAGGGCAATGAACTACGCTTTGGACTGACCGCCAATCCCGGCACATTGCTTGAGGAGGCTTGCAGTGCTACCCATGTTCTCAACTGTGGATGGGAGAATGCCGTTGCCGCCACCAAGAGCGTGGTAGAGCAAGCACTATGGGCAGAGTCCATTCTTTGGAACATTGCAGGCAAGGACATGCGTTCCGAACTGGCCAAACTGCCAGCCCAGATAGAAGAGGCATTGACCCTGCCAGTTCCAGAGGAAGTGGTGAAACTCGCCATGAACGCCAGCACCATCTACTTTGCCGGCTACAACGACGGTGTTGCAGAGGAACTCACCCTCAAGACCAACGAGATTACCCGTCGCAAGAGCGACTTCCTTGAGGGAACCTATGCTGTACACGGCATTGAGGAGGTGATGGAAAGTTCAGACGTGGTATTCGTGGTGGATCCCATCGAGGAAGAAATCGAGAAATTCCAGGATGTTCTGGAGAAGAACGCCAATGTGCATGTAGTAGCCATCGCCGACCATGACACCCCGTTCACCACCATCAAGGTTCCATCAGTAGGCGCCTTACAGCCATACGTTTATCTCTGCGCAGGTTGGAACGTGCTTGTTGAAATCGGTATCGCCGAGGGCATCAACCTCGACAAACCAACTCGTGCTCGCAAAGTCGGAAACGAAATCCAAGGATAATCCTGATATTTACTAAGATTCTTAGGGCTTTACCTTTGCTTCCTGGTTTTTTTAGGGATTTCCTGATACCTCAATATTCATCTAAAAAATCAACGACCGATTATGAAAAAGTATGTTTGTGACATGTGTGGTTGGGAGTACGACCCTGAGGTGGGCGACCCTGACAATGGCATAGAGCCAGGTACCGCCTTTGAGGATCTGCCTGATGATTTCGTATGCCCTCTTTGTGGTGTAGGCAAAGATGAGTTCTCGCCTGTTGACGATTAGACGTCAGATAGCCCAAGCACAAAGCAAAAGCGCCAGCGAATCTCGTTGGCGCTTTATTATTATTATAATGGAATAGATAGTGTACCTATGAAATGTTGTGAAGTAAGTCTATGAGTTGGCGATTGATTTGTCTGTTCTCTCGTATTACTCTTGAGAATGGCACATAAACAATCTCGTCGTTGGCAATGCCTACCATCACGTTGCGCAGTCCTTTCTTCAAAGCATGTATGCTTGCCGACCCCATGATGCTGGCAATAATTCGGTCGTGTGCTGATGGATGCCCTCCCCGTTGCAAGTGACCAAGGATGGAGATGCGGACGTCAAGGCTCGGGTCTGCGTTTTTCACCAACTCGGCATAGTGCATCGCTCCTCCGTGAGTGTCGTTGGCGGCCACCAGGACGATGCTGCTGCTTTTCTTCTTCTTGGTGCCTTGTTTGATGGACTGCAGGAACTCTTCCTCGTTCACGTTCACACCAGGGATGATGGCGTCCTCGCACCCTGCGGACAAGGCACCGTTCAAAGCAAGGAACCCCGCGTCGTCACCCATCACCTCAACGAAGAAAATTCGGCTGTGTGATGTGGCTGTGTCACGTATTTTGTCCACACATTGCATCACAGTGTTCAATGCCGTGTCGTAACCAATTGTTGTGTCAGTTCCGTAAAGGTTGTTGTCAATCGTTGCGGGTATAGCGATGCATGGGAAGTCGAACTCCTGAGCGAATATCCTGGCTCCCTGGATAGTTCCATCACCACCGATTACTACCAAAGCGTCAATCCCCTCGTTCTGAAGGTTTTCGAAAGCTCGCTTTCGGCCCTCAGGTGTGAAGAAATCCTCGCTCGCAGACGATTTCAGGATTGTGCCTCCCTGTTGGATGATATTGCTCACGTTCTGGGTCTTGAACTCATGGATGTCTCCATCGATCAGTCCTTTATAGCCTCTGAACACCGCTTTGACTTTGTATCCATTGGAAATAGCGGAACGCGTCACGGCACGGATTGCTGTGTTCATGCCTGGTGCATCATATCCCGCTGTGATGATGCCTATACATTTAATTTCTGCCATAGTTTCGGTTTTTTTATGATATTGATGCAAAGAGATGAAAGTGGTCTCTTGAAATGCAAATATAGCAAAAGATAGATAAATAAAAGATGTTTCGGAGCGAAAAAGTATCAGTCGATATGCAGTTTTTCCTCTATCTCGGCTTTACAAGCCTCCATCAGCCATTTAGGAGTTGATGTTGCACCGCATATACCTACAGAACTCACCCCCTCGAACCATTGGTAATCTATCTCCGAAGGGCTGCCGATGATATGGGTTCTTGGGTTTACAGACAGACACTCGTTGTAAAGCACCTTTCCGTTTGAACTCTTCTTGCCGCAGACAAACAGAATCAAGTCGTGGCACTGTGCAAAAGACCTGATGTTGGGCATACGGTTGGCTACCTGACGGCAAATGGTGTCGTAATACTCGAATACGGCTCCATCGCGTATGTGTTCGCTGATGTAACGCACAATCTCGCGGAATCCCTCAAGCGACTTCGTTGTCTGCGAGTAGAGAAGGATGTCACGGCTGAAGTCAAGCCGCTTGGCGTCTTCAAGGTTCTCTATCACAATGGCCTTGCCTTCAGTCTGCCCGACCAACCCCACCACTTCAGCATGGCCGTTCTTGCCGTAAATCACAATCTGCTTTGTGTGCATAGGGTCGTTGTCGTAATCACGCTTGATTCGTTTCTGTAGATTCAGTACCACGGGGCAGGTGGCGTCGAGTAATTCGATGTGGTGAGCGGCCGCCTCCTCGTAGGTTGAAGGAGGCTCCCCATGAGCGCGAAGCAGCATTTTCACGTCCGACAGTCGGCTGAGGTCGGTATGGTCGACAGTTCGTAACCCCAAATTGCTCAACCGTTCACATTCCTCGCCGTTATGGACGATGTCGCCCAAGCAGTACAAGGTGTCGTTGTTCGCCAACTCCTCTTCTGCCTTGTTGATGGCCCGGGTAACGCCGAAACAAAACCCCGAGTCCTTGTCAATTTCTATGTTCAAAGGCGACTTCATTCGCTGGCCGCTCTCAAGTACTGTTCCAGAAGCCATGCATCCTGCTCATCGTGAGTGAGATGGCTGTTGTCGAGTACAACGGCATCGGGAGCCTGTCGTAAAGGACTCACCTCACGAGTCATGTCCAGATGGTCTCGTTCTTTCACGTTCTGAAGAATCTCATCGAAGTTGATGTCTTTCTCGCCCTTCTCCTTCAACTCGTCGTAACGTCTCTGTGCTCTGATTTCTGCAGAAGCGGTCAGGAAGACCTTGAGTTCGGCATCAGGAAAGACGGTGGTGCCGATATCTCGTCCGTCCATCACGATACCTTTCTCCTTGCCCATGGCCTGAAGTTGGTTGGTGATGGCTTCACGGACGTAGGGAAGGGCTGAGATACGGCTAACTTTCGACGACACTTCCATCGAACGAATCTGGTCTTCTACCACTTCACCGTTAAGGCAGGTCAACTGCTTGCCACTCTCAGGCTCGATGGTGAAACTCACCTTCACGTCAGTGAGGCTTGACTGCAATTCTTCTTCTTTAATATCTTCTTCATCAATCAGATGATGCCGGATGGCGTAGAGAGTTGCGGCACGGTACATGGCTCCGCTGTCGATGTAAATATAACCGATACGTTTGGCAAGCGCCTTTGCCATCGTGCTTTTCCCGCACGACGAGAAGCCGTCAATGGCTATGGTAATCTTCTTCATAAATGATATATGATGTTAGTTTGTTTCTAAATGATTTTCAGAATGTCGAGTCTTTATTCTGGAGTTACAGACATAACAACTAAAAACTACAACGAGAAAGAAGCGTTGACGAGCAAAGAGGATGCGCCCACATGGTATTTGCCGTAGGCTAAACCCAGTTTGAACTTCTTGATAGAAACACCGGCACCAAGGGAGAATCCAGCCCAGTGCGCACTTTCGTCAGCCACCTTCATTTCCTTGGAGCGTCGGAAACTGTACCCCACTGCCACCCATGTGTTTGACGAAGGGAAGATATCCGCTCCAAGAGAAAGGTGTTTGATGAGCCGTTTTCCAAAACTCTCCTCCTCACCGCTGATGTCGTAGTAATAATCCTTGCTCCAATGTGTGAGGTTGTCGAAAGTGAACGATAACCGGAAGGGACTGTTGGGCACATCTTTCGAGATGCCAATGGCGAGGTTGAAAGGCATAGACTCCAAGTCTTCCTCAAACGCCTTGACCTGTCCACCGAGGTTCTGGCCCACAATGCCGACCGACCATCCACGTACATCATCGTAGTAACTCAATCCGAGGTCAACCCCTAACCCCACCGACGAGAATTCGCCATAGTTGGAGAACAATGCTTTTGCTGTCACCGCACCAGTCCAATGGTCGCTCAGGTTATAGCAGAAAGCACCTTGTACATCGATGTCCTTGGCGCTGAACTTTCCCAGTTCCTCCATGTGCTCAGTGGTCTTGGTCATGCTCCCGTAGTTCAAGTACGACACGCCGAACCCCAGGGTGCTTCGTTCACCTAATGTTTTCGCGTAGCCAGCGCTCAATTTGTTTGTGCCGGCGATGTAGGTCATGAAAT
This sequence comes from uncultured Bacteroidales bacterium, assembly GCA_902773225.1. GTDB lineage: Bacteria > Bacteroidota > Bacteroidia > Bacteroidales > Bacteroidaceae > RUG11857. Next base: position 3,549 of record CACYEC010000245.1, on the reverse strand, counting down.
TCAGGTTCAAAGTGTTGTCGCTCACATTGGCCAGTAGTGCTGGATTGCTGAACATCAAGGTGACATCATCCTCGATTAGCGAGACATTGTTGCCACCTAATGCGGCCGAGTGAGCCGACACAGGTATGTCGAGGAAAGAGTACGCGGTATTGCCGTCCTGCGCCATTCCTGACGCGAACCAACTACACATTATTATTATAAATGAAATAGTTTTTCTCATCGCTATTTGTGAAATTCCGCTTCAAAGTTACGAATAAGTGAGTGAAACGCCAAATTTATTTGGACTTTTCCAAACGAGAGTAACTTCGGCGTAGCCAAAGTCTCTGTTTAGTGAGTGAAACGCCAAATTTATTTGGACTTTTCCGAACGAGAGTAATTCAGACGCAGTCAAAAACTACTTCTTCATTTATAAGTAACGAAAACGTTCCCTTTTTATTATGAAGCGTAAATTGTATATGCATTAAAGATACAATGAGTGTTAAAACACCTCTCCAGAAACCTTTGTTCAAGACATCTGAGGCCACTTTTATCATAAAAAAACATTTTTAGCGCAAAAAAAATGCCACATAGATGATGTGGATGAAAAAAAAGTGTTACATTTGCACGTAACATGGTTAACAAGGGAATCATTAAATAAAAAAATAATAAACTATGGAAATTAAGAAATCAGAAAAAGCGGACCTGGAGAAATCCAAAAGCACATCTCTCCTTATCGGCTACATTGTCGCTCTGGCATTGCTTTTTGCTTGCTTTGAGTACACGACCCGCGACTTTGTAGAGACCGAGCCGGTCATCTACGCTGCTTCTGCAGTGTCAGAGGAGGAAGTTATCCCTATCACTCAGCCTATCTTCCAAGCCGCACCTCCACCACCAGCAAACGCCCCCCAGGTGTTTGAGGTCCTCAACGTTGTAGATAACAACAAGGAAATCGCTGAGGAAGAGGAAATCGAATCTACAGAGGCTTCCACAGAGGCCATCACCGGTCCTTCAGGACCAGTTGTTACGGGACCAGTTGTAACAGGCCCAGTGGCTGCAGTCGAGGAGGAAACGGACGAAGGTCAGATTTTCCAGGTGGTAGAGCAGATGCCTGAGTTCCCAGGTGGTATGGAAGCTCTGATGAAGTATCTACAGAAGAACATCAAGTACCCATCCCGTGCTCAGGACAACAACGTACAGGGACGTGTGATGGTGACCTTCGTGGTCAACAAGGACGGTTCGATTGTGGATCCAGAGGTTATCAAGGCAGTAGATAAGGATCTTGACAACGAGGCTCTCCGTGTTGTGAAATCCATGCCTAAGTGGAATCCAGGTAAGCAGCGTGGTAAACCAGTGCGCGTGAAATACACAGTGCCTGTGACTTTCCGCCTGCAGTAATCTCTTGAATCAGGATAAGGAAAAATGGACTGCAAAACACTGCGGCCCATTTTTCTTTTTAAGGCCGTGTCTCCAACTTTCCATGTCGCGGTCATGATTTCGATCTGTGTCGGGAAGCGTTGTTCCACGTCCGAAAAAACAACTCTAATATATTATAAGGTATATGCGTACACCAGAAGAACTCACAAAAGGCATCAATGACTATATCGACAGGCTGAACTATAACCCACAACCTGCAGGTCTTTACGCGCCGATTAAGTATGTACTTTCCGCAGGAGGAAAACGCATGAGATGCTTGCTCATGCTTATGGCATATAATATGTATAAGGATGATGTAGAAACCATCTTCCCTAACGCCGCTGGGCTTGAAACTTACCACAACTTCACATTGCTGCACGATGACCTCATGGACAGGGCTGACATGCGAAGAGGACGGCCAACCGTTCACAAGAAATGGAACGACAATGCAGCCATACTCTCAGGTGACGCCATGATAATACTGGCATACCAGTTGATGTGCCATAACGAGGGACGCAACCAGTATAAGGTACTCAAGGTGTTCTCTGATGCTGCCCTTGGCGTATGCGAGGGACAGCAGTACGACATGGAGTTCGAGCACAGAGACGATGTTACGCAAGAGGAGTATTTGGAGATGATACGTCTGAAGACATCAGTATTGCTCGCCGCCGCCCTCAAAATCGGAGCTCTGCTCGCTGACGCAAGCGATTCTGACGCACAACTGCTCTATGAGTTCGGTGAAAAGGTGGGACTTGCGTTCCAACTCCAGGACGACTACCTCGATGTTTATGGTGACCCAAAGGTCTTCGGCAAGAAAATTGGCGGTGACATACTCTGCAACAAGAAGACGTTCATGCTTATCAACACGCTCAACTTGTGCGACGATGGACTCAGAGGGGAGTTGCAGGAATGGATATACAAAACCGACTTCATCCCCGAGGAGAAGATCAAGGCCGTGACAGCCATCTACGACAAGGTCAATATCAAGGATTTGTGTCGCTCCAAGATGCAGCAACTCTATCAAGAAGGGTTCGAGTCGTTCTCTAAAGTCAGTGTGGATGATAGCCGTAAGGAGGCACTCAAAGCGTATGTGGAGCAACTGATGGGAAGGAACTACTGATATGCTGATTGACACTCATGCACATATCGACGGAGAGGAATTCGATGAAGACCGCCCCGAAGTCATCGAGAGGGCCAGGCAGGCTGGAGTGGCGAGCATCTTCATTCCCAACGTCAATCCCTCCGGAGTCGGCAAGATGATGCAAGTCTGCGCTCAATACCCCGACTATCTTTTTCCCATGATTGGGCTTCATCCCGAGGATGTGGATGCTCACTTCCACGAAGCGCTTGACAACCTTGAACAACTGCTTACTGATGACAATCCTTTCGTTGCTATTGGGGAAGTGGGTCTCGATTTTTACTGGGACACCACTTTCAAGACACAGCAGTTAGAAGCCTTCGAAACTCAGGTCCAGTGGGCGTTGACGTATCAACTCCCGCTGATGATTCACTGCCGTTCGGCAAACCTTGAGCTTGTGGAGGTGCTGGAGAAGTATCGCGGTTGTGGACTGACAGGTGTGTTCCATTGCTTCACGGGAAATGAAGAGGATGTCATGAGGTTGCTTTCTTTCGAGGGGTTCGCGCTCGGAATCGGAGGCGTACTCACGTTCAAGAAGTCCAAACTGCCCGAAGTGTTGGCGCACCATGTTCCGCTCGACAGAATCGTGCTCGAGACCGACTCACCATACATGGCACCAGTGCCTCATAGGGGAAAAAGAAACGAGAGCGCTTTCGTCGAACATGTCGCCGAACGTCTCGCAGAAATATACGGATTGGACAGAAAAGCCGTTGAGGACACAACGACACATAATGCAATCAAGATTTTCAAAAAATACCCCCTTTTGAGGTCATAAAACCACTAAAAAGCGTTTTTTTTCATCAAAAAATGAAGTTTAACTCTCAAACGTTCGTTTAGTAGAAAAAAAATGGGTATTTTTGTCTTTGAAATCGTTGGCAAGTCATATTTTTTTTATAATTTGCACCCGATTTCATAACATATAGGACAAACGTGGCCTAAATTGGAGAGATGCTCGAGTGGCTGAAGAGGCACGCCTGGAAAGCGTGTAACCGTCAAAAGCGGTTCCGGGGTTCGAATCC
>CACYEC010000244.1 GCA_902773225.1 uncultured Bacteroidales bacterium | reverse complement strand
TGCTCATAGTTCTGGTTTTGTCTGCAAAAGTAGTAAAAAAAAGTGTATTACAGAATAGGTTTGGACAACTTATTCACGTTTTTGACCTTAGGCGTGGACTGAAGACTGTAGACTATAGACTGAAGACTATAGACCCAAAAATCTATGAGATTAGTGCGGTCTAAGCGCCTATCCTATTTAGAGATTATAAACCCTGAGTATCCAATACGGTAGATATTATGTTCCTTTTGCATAAGGAATTATGGGGTCAGAAAAATGATTTTGTCGAAGGATATTCAAAAAAATATGCACGAAAAGTTTTATTTTTTTCGAAATATTGTTTGAAATATTAAATTTTTTCTTAACTTTGCAGGCGATTCTTAGTAGTTCTGCTTCACCTCGGATTATAAGTTTCCGTCATGGTGGGGAGGCATGAGAGTCACTACATAATAAAAAAGGCGTTTACTCGACGCTATCTCTGAGTTCCGAACTTCGAACATTTGGACAATTCTCAGAAGTAGATGGTGCAACGGTGAATGTCCTCGGGATGTGTTTCATACGCATCCCTTTATGGGTAATATATGGATTTTTGATTATATGTTATCTGTGAAGGGCAGCTATACATATCAGCGTGGGCTTCCGTATCATTTGTTTTTCTGAGATGGCAAGTTCGAAGGCCAGGAACCAGAATAAATGATGGGGCTTACGCTTTTCTTTTTGATATGTAGGTATGGAATAGAAGGCAAAATTTAACATCTAAAAGGATGAAACAAATACTCATTGGGAAAAAAGGAAATCAGCCATTTCCTATCCAAGATGAATATGTGAGCCGTGAACATGCTGTTTTCACGTTCGATGAGCTTACAGGTACCATGACGCTCACAAACAAGTCGCGTAATTGTACCTATGTGCAGATGGGGGGACAGTTCCAGCAAATAGAGACATGCTATGTTGATGCTAACACTATCGTACGTCTTGGCCCATATTTTACATTCCAAATACGTCAGCTCTTCCAAAAAAAAGTAGTTACAGACAAAAGAGAGGGGATGCCTCCTCCACCTCCTCCTAAAATACGTAAGGACATCTCTCATTTGCGCACCATAGCGGAGAACTATGAGCATACCAAGTTGGAGATAGAACAGAAACAATCCAGCAACACAGGCTTGAAATCTATGGTGTTAGCGGGTGGCATGGCTGGAAGTGCATTCACAGCAGTCTTGCCAAAAATATTAGGTACTGCGTGGTACTATGGGGCGATTGGTCCAGTCTTGGGTGTTATTTTTGTAGTATACGTGATTATTCATTGTGGTAAGGTTAGTAAAGACCTGATTCTCAAGAAGAATGACAACGAGAAGAAGTACAAAATCATGTTCTGTTGTCCTAATTGCCACATTTCATTTGTTGGAAAACTATATGAGAACATTTTGGCTGAAGGTAAATGTAGAGTATGCAAGACCGAATTTTACGACTCTAAATTGTAATCAACAAATATATCTTAAATTATGCCATCATACATCATCACCTGCCCTGTATGCAGGAAGCAATATAAACTGACTCCCAAAGATCCGGCATTATTGGCACAGAGGTCTTTCGAATGTCCGAATTGTAGCTACAGTGCTCCATTTACGGCACTGATTATTGACCTTCCAACTAAGCAGCCCGATACACGGCAAAACCCTGTAGTAAATGATGGTGGGGAGACAAAAGTATACCATAGCAATCAGTTGAGTCGGGCTTATTTCACTGTTATGGGTGGTTCTCGACTTGTATTGAGCCCTGGCTCATATATTGTTGGACGTAAAAGTACTGACAGTCAGAGTACACTTCAACTGGCACCAGATATTCACATGAGTCGTCAGCATGCGCGTTTGGTGGTACAGTTGGTCAATGGAAGACTGATGGCACAGATTGTAGGATTAAAAACCAACAACCCGGTTTTTGTCAATAACAAGCCCTTGCCAGTAGGCAAGGCTTACACACTAAGGAATGGTGATCGACTGCAAATTGGGATGACTTATGTGCTTTTCAGTTTGCAGTGAATTATGCTTGGTCGTTCTATCATTGAAATACCTTATTTAAATAATAAGACTTATGGAAAAAGATTCTTTCTATAAACCATCAGACCGCGTGAAGGACACGAACCGCACTTATGTACCTGATATATACCGTCAGGAAATGGCTGACTTGCAAGCAGAGGAAGCCATGTTAATGGGTGGGCATGAGTCCGAACGTATAGTGCATCTACAGAATAGATCACTCATTGGGGTTCTTTATAGCATCTCGGCTGGCATTGAAGGCGAACTATTTCCTGTCTACGTGGGGCGAAATACTATTGGTAGTGATCGCAGTTGTGACATTTGTTTGCCTGAGACCTCCGTTTCAGCTATGCATGGCCTGCTCTTAGCCAGAAAACAGCTAACTGACATGGGCGAAGAATATATCAGTGTGACACTTTCCGACAATAATTCCAGCTATGGGACGATGGTTAATGGGGAGAAACTTTTTTTCGAGAAAAGATGCTGTGCAGATGGTGACGTGATAGCTATCGGCCAAAATTATATATTGGTTTTGTCGCTGTTCAATGCACTTCACAAACTTTCTGTGGCCTATAGTTTTGACCGTATTCCTGCTCCCAAACCACCAGTAGAGAAGAAGGAAGAATCTGTGGTTGAACCGCAAACCTTAGCGGCACGTATAGATGCTTTGACTCCAGAGGTTGACGACCACTCTACCCATGTCACCAAAAACGTGGAGCAAGAGGCCTCCAATGATTTCTACAAGCCGACTAAACAACCCGTCAGTGACCACTTTAATAACAAAACTATTATCATATAAAAAAAGCACTTATGTCCATCATCGTACTCAAGGGTAATTCAGCCCAGACAAGAAACACATATTATCAGTTCGATACGGCGTCTGAACCTATCGGAGAAGGAGGAATGGGTAAGGTCTATCGCGGACGACAGATAAACGAACAGACTAATATCGGTCGCGATGTAGCCATCAAGTTTATGTTCGAGGGGTTGCCTCAGTCAGTTATTGACCGTGCCCGTCGCGAAGCTTCCATCCGGGTGGTTAGCGAGAATCTTGTAGAGATGATTGATTTTATTGAAACTACAGTCCAAGGTCCAAACAATACTATTCGCTATCATTATCATGTCGTTAGCGAGTTGCTTACTGGTGTGATGCTGGCTGATTTGCTGAAAGGAGTTACAACGACAAAAGATGGCCGACAAATTCAGTTTGCCCAGAATTTATATAAAATGTACAAGGAAGACAGGGCAGCTTTTGCTTTGGTCATCATGAAAAACATAGCAGCGGGCATCATGACTCTTCACGATAAGGGATTCATCCACCGTGACATAGATCCCACCAATATCATGGTGACTGAGGATGGAAAAATAAAGCTCATAGATTTTGGCATTGCCAAGAAATTGCCCAACCATACTTCAACTACAGGTGACCGGCTTACTACACAAGATCAGACAGTCACCATGACGGGTCAGTTCATCGGCAAGCCACATTATGCCGCACCAGAACTTGTTATCGGTGATATAGCTTCACAAAATGAGTCTACAGACATATATGCTATGGGCATTCTGCTTTATCAACTTTTAGTTGGCAAACTGCCCTTCACTGGGCCTGTCAGCAAGGTGTTGCAGGCACAGAAAGAAACTAAGACTCCTGTGAAGCATATTGAGGGGATGAATCATGTTGCTGATTTTAGGAACGTAGTGGCTAAGGCCACAATGAAAGACCAAGAGAAGCGTTATCAGACAGCTGCCGAGTTTCGTGTGGCACTCGATGCCGTCGGTACAGGTAACCCCATTAGGCAATGGATCTACTATGTTGCCGGTGCTGTTGCTGTGGTCTGTATTGCAATAGTCTGTGTGTTGCTTTGGCCTGGCGATAATGCCCAAAAGGACGTGAAAGATGAACTATATCATGCATCGACAGCCAGTGAAGGGTGGAGCCATTTACAGCAACAGACCGATGCAGCTTCTCTCTACTTGCAGAGTCGCATCTACTTCAATGGAGTGCAGCTCAACGATTCTATTGTGATCATGAAGCAGAACTTGTCTGAGATTGTGCATCCTGACAGTCTGAAAGCCCATGAACTTTTGGAGACTGCTTATCGTCAGGCTCCGCAGGATACGAAGATTCTTTATGAGCTGGGCATGGATTATTATTACGGTTATGATGGCGGTCGTGGCGTGGAACAAAATGTCGACATTGCCAAAGTGTTCTTTAAGCAGGCCTTGGTGAGTGCCCAACAGGCTAATGATATGCCCATGCAAAACCGTATACAAATGATGTTGAACAAATACTCAACTTATGATTGATATGAGTGACAACCAGAATTTACCAATAGCCTATCCTCAAATTCCAAAAGGGGAGACGTTTCAGGCCACTTATGCGGGATATACTAATATTGGTGGTCGTAATGAAGACCAGGATTGTATGGCTACAACCTACAAGAACGGTAGACTGGTGTTCACGGTATGCGACGGTATGGGGGGACATGCCGGTGGTTGTGTGGCATCGCTCACAGCGGTTAAGACTCTCACCGACTCTTTTGAGCGGCAGGCCGCTGTCATACCGACAAAAGAAGCTGTCATTACTGCCATCAACGATGCAAATCGTGCTGTTTACGAAAAAGCACAGGCAGAGCCAAGTTTGCGCAACATGGGTACGACTCTGACGCTGTTAGTTATTGATAATAATGCAGCTTACGTAGCTCATGTGGGCGATTCGCGTGTTTATCAACTACGCAAGGGACGTAAAATATTCCGTACAAACGACCATTCGCAAGTGTTCGAATTGTTAAAGATGGCAGAGCTAGCCTCGGAAGAAGAGGCCCGTACTCATCGGCGCTCCAACATCCTTAGCAAGGCACTGGGCATTATGCCAGATGTGGAGCCTACTATGGAAAAAATTTCCTATAAAGCCGGTGATCGGTTTGTATTGTGCTGTGATGGTGTGTGGAATTGCCAGCCCGAACCAGACATCATTGCTATGCTGACCAGCAGCCCCAGCATTGAGACAGTTGTCAGTAACACCGAAACTACAGTCGAGAAAATCGGACGTGAAAAAGGGGGGATGCACGATAACCACACTATGATTGTTGTGGATATGAAGGTCGACTCTAAATACAAGGAATCTTTTATTAGGAGATTGGTCAAATGGTTTAGAAAACAAAAGGACAGAATTGTCTGGAGAATAAGACGAATGAAGAAACAAAGACAATAATTATGACAGAGTAATGAAAAAGATAATTATAGGACGGAACAACAACTGCCATGTGGTGATACCTGATACTTCTGATTTAGTGAGCCGGAAGCAGGCGGTGCTTACTGTTACCTTTTGGGGAAAAATGGTAATCTACGATACAAGTAATAATGGGACCTATGTGAATGGCAGTCGGCTCGAAAATGGCAAAGGAGTACGAGTGACACGCAAAGATAAAGTGAGTTTCGCACGTGTGGCAGACCTTGATTGGAAGGATGTACGCGATCCTTATCGCACTCTTAAGCTGATTTTGGTTATTGGTGCTGTCGTAGCCATTGTGCTGGGTGCTGCTTTAGGTTGGTGGTTCTCGAGCTCGCAAAAGGGCGGAGAACCTGTCAAGACAGAGGAAGTGAGGATAAGAGGCGAAGCCACAACAACCGTGAAGCCAGAGGCTCTGCCTGTCGACAATACCGATAAGAAGCCTGTCCAACAGCCGCAAAAGACCAAAAAGCAGAAAAAGAGCAAAAAGGGCAGCGCTGTTGAAAAGAAGGAAGAAAAAGACGTGACAAAAAACACGCCTATTGTATATTAACACAAAAACACTTTTTTTGAAATGAGAAATCGCGTAGTATGGATCATCTTCTTTTGTGCCGCAGTCAGTATTGTGAAGGCACAGATTGTGACATGGGCAGTAAAGCCTGGCATATACAGCAAGATTGAGCATTGTTGGGAAAACATGTATTTCGTTTACCAAGACGATAATATCGGAGTGGTGGATGGCTGCGGTAAGGTAATAGTGCCAGAAGAGGCCTCCCGTATCACTGGTTTCTTTGATGGCTGTGCTTTGGTGCTGAAAAGCGATGGCGGTCAAGAACTCATCTTAGGTATTTTGGGAACCAATGGAAATTATAAGAAGGTCGATGGTACTTATTATGTCATCCCCTATCAGGAATTTTTCTCCGAGGGACTGCTTTCCGTCATCGATGTTGCTGGCAAGGCAGCATTCATGAATGTCAATGGCATAATTGTGCATAAGTTTGACACAGACTATGCCTCACCTTTTTCCGAAGGATATGCAATGGTGGGCAGTAAAGAGACGTTTCATTTCGTAGACAAGAATTTCAATAGGATTCGTATAAAGAAAAACTCTATGTCGCCTATTTATGGTGGTGGTAATGTATATAATGGTGAAGCCTTGGTGTGGGATGGCAATGGCAAGTTCTACCGTGTTAATATGAACAGCGGTGTAGCTGTTTCAACGAAGGCTCCCAAATCGGATGCTTACGATTACTTGTGTTGCTTTCAGGAATTGACGGGACGTTCACAGGATGTTTCCTATGAAAAAACTAAACATCTGCGCTCTACACTTCAGGCCAAGCAAGAGGGTGGCAAATATGGCTATGAAAGCGATGACAAAATCATCTTGCCGTGTCAGCTTGAGAAAGCCGGCAATTTTGAAGGCCAGACGGCACTGGTGCGCCTTAACGGCAAGGATGGATTGCTGCAACTTCATCAGACTGGCGAAAACTACAGTATAGTGGCTACCAATGACCACATCACTTATAAGAAAAGCAACCAACAAGATATTATCCACAAGTTTAGCATTGGTCTGCCCATGCAGTGGAATGATGATCAGGTTAGCGTGATTCTTTCAAATCCAAACGGTGCTACCATCAACACGACCCATGAAGGGACGGCTTATGAGTTCAAAGCCGATGGGACTACTGGCAGTATGACCTACAGCGTTGAGTTCATGGCAGACGGAATGAGACTATGGAGTGGTGAGATTACCTACGATTATACGAAGGAAGCAGAGCCGCAATCAAATGTAGTCGTGGTACCAAAAGGTGTTATGCCTTTCACGGTGACTCTGAAGACCAATAATACTAAGGCTGACAGAAATCACCATTGCTATGTGACGGCTTTTGTCACCAATCCAAACTCGGAAGCCATCACGGCCACGGTCACTTTTACTGGCAGCAATCTCTTGGAGTCAGTTAGCAAGCGTGTCACTGTCCCAGCTCATGGCACGAAAGAGGTGACGTCTTACTTCAACGTCGTCAAGGTGGCAACAAAACAAAAAGTCACCGTTACAACCTCTGCAGGCGGAACAGACTCGCTCGACGGGTTGCAGCTCATTCCATTCGATTAATATGAGTTTTATTTTTTCTTATTTATTAACTAATTTTTTTATTATGAAGAAAATTGTATCATTACTATTGTTATCAATGCTTTGCACACAGATGTTTGCACAGCGTGGAGGTGCGTCACAGCCTCGTCGAGGTGGTGGACGTTCAGCAGAGTTTGCAACAGCTGAGAAGAAACACAATTTCTATCTCGGAGTGAAGGCTGGTCTCGCTATCTCTACTATGACGCAGCCCAATGAGTGCGACCTCTACGATGGAGCTGGTATGGGCTTCAGCGGTGGTCTGGTTGCCAAAGCACGATTTGGAAAAGCCAGCGATGATGCGCCTGCTGGTACGGGACTGTTTGGCGTGGGACTGGAACTGAAGTACAAGCAGAACACGGTGAAGACCATCGGTGTCGACGAGTCGGGTAGCAAGGATGCCAAGCTGAGTATGGGCTATTTCGAGGTACCTGTGTTCGTGCAGTTCCATCCATTCTACAAGTCGGATGCCATGAATACTTTCTATATTGAACTTGGCCCCGACTTTGCAGGTACGTTGAGTCGTTGCCCCAAGTCGCTCACCGTAAGCAACCTGACGGGAGACTATAGCTCTGTGGCTTACAACCTTGACAACAACGGCAGTAAACTGAAGGGCTTTGACGTGCGCGTTATGGCTGGTATCGGTTATGATTTCCCTATCCGCAATGCAAATCAGGAGACAAAGAGTCTTTTGGGTATCAATGCTCGTTACTACGTAGGTACCAGCAAGCTGGCTGGCAACTTCGACAGCAAGATGAACTCGCTGGAGATATCGCTCTCATGGATGTTCAGCATTGGCAAGCTTTAATTCAACATAGGTAGAACAACTAAAAAAAGAAAAAGATTATGAAAAATATATTGTTCGCAACATTTGCACTACTCTTCATGCTCTCTTTCACTTCTTGTGAAAATGAGGATATAATAGTGGAAAAGGTGGGGAAAAAGTGTACATTAACTCTTAGTATAAACTCACAGAAAGTTTATGATGAATTTGGCCTAGCAACTTATATTCGTGACTATGCGTTACGTGATGGTTCATATGTAGTTGGCTTGATGACGTATGTTTACAATTCAGAAGGGAATTTGGTTGCAAGTAAAAATAGCTATCTATCGAATTTGAATACTACCGAACAGACTTTTGAGAATTTTGTTGAAGGTAAATATACTGTTATTACTATAGAAATGTTGGTTAATCCAGAAGATGGATACAAGGCTGATACATGGTCGATTGATGATACGAATAGTATCTCTACAATAAAAATCACGGAAAAAGTGGATGAACCAGATGAAAATGGTAATGTATGGTCGCGAGTGGCTTACTCTGATGAAGTAATTGGCGTAGAAACTCGAGAGATTATATTAAATAGTGATAAACTTGAGAATATTGAGCCTCATGGAATAGGTTCTGTTGTTAGATTCTATCAATATAATTTTGATAAATCTGGAGTATCTATGATTGGATGGGCTACTGATGATGTTTTGGACTATTATAGTTTGAATCCATCTGTTAGCAGAAATAATAGATATGTTAAGCATCTAACAGGTGAACATAAGACACATGTTCGGCGTTGGTTTGAAACAGACAAAAATCCAGATAATTACATTTGGCACGCTTATGTATTAGAGGCAGATATGGATTGGAAAATCATATGGCAAAATCCAGGACAAGATGGGGTGAGTCCAGGTAATAAGCAAAATGCAACTCTTAATGATGGAAAAACTTATCATTTGGGATGCTATTACTTTAATGATGGCACTTATGATACTTTTTTTGGAGATAGCAAATCAGCTGTAGAAAATTGGAAAAAGCAATGTGACAGTAAGAACGGTAGTACAACTCCCGTAAATAGTCTCTACAAGGCTCCCTATACGGACTGGAGCGTTGGCACCGTATCGGCTGTGAAGTCGTTTATGAGCGGATTGACTCTTTATGAGGATGTAACAAAACAGGACGATGGTAAGTACCAATTGACCTATGTAGATGCTTCCAACAAAAATGTTATCTATATGTATAGTTTCAATTATTCATCTTCCGGGCTTACTGATTGTTATGTTGGGCTAAGCCCAAATAATTTCACGCTGTCTCAAGTGCAGGATTATTTGAAGAGTCAAGGTTATACCAATCTTGGTGGAGAAGATGACATGTATTCTTATTCTAATTCTACAACTGGTGTCTTGTTAATTCAAGGCTCAAGTACTATTATTGTCAACTACTACGATCTTAGTGCTTATTCAAGTTCTAGTCGTGCGAAAGCTCCAGACAGATTATTAACTTTCAAGAATGCTGTTGATTTTATAACGAAGAGTAGTTCAATCAATTCATTAAGTTTAAAGAAGCATGAATCAGCTGTACAGGCTGCTTTCATGAAAGACAATTGCAAGATGTCCCTTATCAAGCAATAATATATGCTTTCAGATGGGCTGAGTTCAGCCTGAGTTCGGCCCATCCACTTTTTTATTTAAATGTGATTAAGATGATGAAGGCTTTGAACGTGATGTTTCTTTTGTTGCTGAGTTGTCTCAGTATTCTGGCAGTTCCAGCCGACGGTGTGGCCCGTAAGGTCAGACAGACGGACGGTTCTTGGCTAACGCTCATTCAGCGGGGTGACGAGCATCTGCACTTCTTCGTCACTATCGATGACTTCGTTGTTTGTCAGGGCGACGACGAAGGTTGGTATTATGCCCTTTACAATTCTGAGAAGCTCATGTCGTCGGCTGTCTTGGCGCATGATACAGAAGAACGAAAGTCGGCTGAAGCACGATACTTAAAAGACAGGCTTGCATTGGGCTACGATGCGCAGGTGCTTACTGCCTTAGGTAAGCAGCACCATCAGTTGCTCACCCTTCACAATGGGCAGCGCAACGTAATGAGAAAGAAGCTTCTGGGCGAACCCACACATTATACTGGCAAGAAGCGTGGTCTAGTGATCCTCGTTAGTTTTGCCAATCAAGATTTTTCGATATCCGACCCTTCAATAGTGTATAAACGCATGTTCAACAAGGTTGACTATAGTGAAAACGATCATGTTGGCTCGGTACACGACTATTTCTTAGATCAAAGCTATGGACAGTTCGATCTTACTTTCGATGTGGTTGGTCCAGTTTCTCTCAGTCGCAACTTCGGCTACTATGGGAGCGATGCTCTGTCGGGCTCTAATGACATAAATGTCTGTGACATGGTGGTTGAGGCATGCCAGATGGCAGACGAGTATGTGGATTATGCTGACTATGATTGGGATGGCAATGGTGAAGTGGATCAAGTTTTTATTGTCTATGCGGGCTATGGTCAGGCCACTGGTGGATCTGCCAAAACGATTTGGCCTCATGAATCGACTTTGAGGAATGCCATCATGCTCGATGGTGTGAAAATAAGACTGTATGCCTGTTCCAATGAGCTGTATGGGAATAGTTCTAATTCATCCAAAATCTTAATGGGTATTGGTACTGCCTGCCATGAATTCAGTCATTGCTTAGGATTCCCTGACCTCTACGACACCAACTATACGGGTGCTTACGGTATGAGCTATTGGGACGTGATGAACTCTGGTAGCTACAACGGACCAAAGGGCATAGGCGAAGTGCCTTCAGGTTATAGTGCTTTTGAACGCTGGTTTGCAGGTTGGCTCGAATTTAGAGATATTGATTTTTCTCAAAAGGTTGTAGATTTACCAAGTCTGGGTCAAGAACCGATAGCCTATCGTGTGAAAAATGAGGGTAATGCCAATGAATTTTATACTTTTGAGAACCGCCAAGCTGATAAATGGTATAGTTATGTATCTTCCATTCAAGGCATTCATGGCATGCTTGTCACTCATATTGACTTTGATTCTAATGCATGGAAAGAGAATCGTGTCAATCCATCGCCGAAACATCAGCGTATGAGTCCCGTTGTTGCAGACAATAATTATAAAGACGGCTATCAGGGCTTGGTAGGCGACTTGTTTCCTGGCTATGGCCAAGTCTCTGAATTGACCAACACCTCCCATCAGGAGTTTGGTGGGCGGTTGTTTAATATGAACGTTGATGGCACCTATAATATGAATAAAAGCATTTTGGACATCACAGAGTCTGATGACGGACTCATCTTTTTCTGTGTAGTGTTCAACGACGAATTGCCCACACCTGTTGCCTATCGTGCCACAGATGTGACTGCCCGTTCGTTTGTGGCTAAGTGGTCCGAGGTGAGTCAGGCTGACAGCTATTCCTTGGAGATTGTTCTTGTACGTAAGCTGAAGCCCTTCGTTATAGATACCCTTTACGTAGACCATATCCAAGGCACGCAGTGGGAATTCGATAATTTTCAGGCTGTTTACTGCGATTATCGGGTGCGTGCCCACTGGGGAAATCTGCACACCGAGTGGAGCAATGCTGTGAGGGTGGCGCTCAAGGATGGAGGGAGTAACGGTATTGAAGAAGTGCGCAACAATAACAATGGAACTCGTCCAGCATACGGAGCAGATGGCTTAATAATAGATGCCAATCGTCGAGGAAGCCGAATTGTCATTGATAACGGACTCAAGGTGCTGAGAAAATAACTAACAGTGGTATCTCTAAAAAATGTAATATAAACATAATCGAAAGCTTATGAAAAAAATTGCAACATTACTCTTCTTGCTACTTGTAGCTTGGGTAAACGAAGTCTCGGCCAAATTTGTACAAGAGGTAGAACTGAAAGACGGCACGGTGCTTTCTGGCTTTGTCTATCGGCAACGGCCTGGCAAATTTATAGTGTTTTATGCTAATCGCTCAGTCAAAGATTCCAAAAACCAATATAAGCAAAACGATAAGAATTATACGTTACAGTGGAACGACGTGAAGTATATACGCCGCTCACCTGAATCAGATGCTCCTTGGTGTTTTGACCGGCTTACTTTGAACGACGGTACGACTCTTGTAGGACAAGTGGAATCACAGGAGATTGGTGTGGCTATGACCGTTAAGCTCAGCGGCAGTTCAAAAAAGCAGACTGTTAAAATAAAGGACCTGAAAAAACTGGAAAAAGACGTGAAAGCTGGTGAAAAAGACTTATGGCTTGACCGCCAGTACACCAATAGGCTGACCCTGACTGATAACACTGCCCGTGAAGGACTTATCGTGTTGCAGTACTGGGGCGCTACGACCGATGACAGCTACGTGGAACTGCTACATGCCTCGGGGACAAAGGAGCGTATCTATGTACCCGATATCATCGAATATACGATTTATTTGTATTAAACGATATTTTTTTCATTACCAGTGATAGATATTAGAAATACGTGCATCTCTGATAATAGCAAGGGAGAAAAAATCGACCTTTAGCCAAAACTAAAGTATTAACTCATTTAAAAACCTTACAATTATGACAAACGAAGATTTTAAACTGGAAGAGCTTGAGAATGCAGCAGTGCAGAAGAGTAACAAAGCAAAGCGTATGGCTGCCCTCGCAGCAGGATTAGTAGGAACGGCAGGCGTTACAGGAACTGCTACCTATGCTGCCACCACACACAATAATGGCGATCCTGTGTTAGAGGAGCCGTTGGAAGATCTTGAGGCCAGTGATCTTGATAGCGTGGCTGAGGCTGGCGCACGCCAAGTGGAGAAACCTGAGATTAGAGAAGAAACGCCAAGTAATCATCATGCAGGTGAGAAGAAGGTTATAGACCCAGTTGAGCCGAAAGACAACGACGTTGACGTGAACTTCGACAAGACCACTCATGTCTATGACGAGAATGGCGAACTGGTGCTCACCACCGAAGAAGGAACCATTGACGGTAAACAGTTCAAGCTTATTGACTTGGATAATGACCAGCGAGCCGACTATGTGGCCTACGATGTCAACGGTGACGGAAAGTTCGGAAATGACGAGATGGTGGAGCTTACTGGCAAAGATCAGATAGCTATGGGCAACAAAACTCAATCAACTGATAATATCTATGTTGTTTCGAACGACCCTCAGCCTGATAAGGTGGAAATCTACGACATTGACGAGAAAAACGACTATGCCTATGAACATGACACCTTCAACGAGGATAAGTCGGGTCAGCTCTACGATCCTACCGGTGAGAGTGAATCAGAGAATTCCTATGCTTACGAGGAAGATGGTTATAAGGACGAGAAAGATTACGGCTATGGAGAACTGGCCGACAACACTGGTGATGATGCCATTGATGATCTGGGCAACGATTCGTTCGACCTGGTATGATGACTGCTGTAAAAGTATATCTTCAACCCCATATTAAGAAGCACTATGCAAAAGAAAGTATGTCCTAATGGTCATGTCTATGATCAGAGCATCTATGGAGACACATGTCCCCTCTGTCCTTCATCTTCAGCAGGTCCGTCAACGTCTGTTAACAATACCATGGCGGCACCTTCTATGGAGTCGGCTCCACATACCCGGGTTGCTCAGCCTATGAGCAATCCGGCAATGCCGCCAGTTGGTAGCCGACTCGATCCGATTGGCGACACCCATGTAGCGGCAGGTGTGCGTCAGCAAGCACAGGCCGCAGCAAAAACTGCCAATACTGCCACTCAAGAAGGACCACGCACCGTGATTCGTCCAGCAGCACGATCGGGTATGCCACAGCCAAAGCCAGGAGAGACTGGACGCAAACTGGTAGGATTCTTGGTCACTTACAATCGCACACCAATGGGCAAAGCCTTCAATATTTATGAAGGTCGTAACTTCGTCGGTCGAGATGCCGATTGCGACATTTCAATTCCCGATGATAACCAGATGAGTGGCAAACACATGCTTATACGCTACCTCACGGGTGACGGTAAATTCCGTTTCCGTGATGAAATGTCAAGCAATGGCACCTATGTTAACAAACAGCTGATTGATGAAGGCGAACTTCAGAACTACGACATTATTCGCGTGGGGAGCACACTCTTCATCTTCATAGCAATACCCCAAATCTAAAAACCAACGTCAAAGGAGAGACCATTATGGATAATTTTTTGATAGCTAAAGCTACCAGCGTGGGACAGGTTCGTCAGGTGAACGAAGACAGTATGACCGTGTTCGATTCTCCTAACGGACAGGTCATGGCCGTGTGCGATGGTATGGGCGGACAGGCTGCCGGTGATGTGGCCAGTCAGTTGGCCGTCAGTATTATTGAGAACATACTGACCGACAATACATTCGAATCACCTGAGGATGCTATCTGCCGCTCGGTGCTCGCTGCCAATCAAGGTGTGCTGAACCGTACCATGCAGAATCCTGAGCTCGAAGGAATGGGCTCTACCTGCGTGATGCTAATAATTAGGAATGGCCGTGTACACTGCGGATGGGTAGGTGATAGTCGCATCTATTATATTGCCAACCACACCATACGCCAGATTTCGCACGATCAATCTGTTGTTCAGGAAATGGTTGACCGGGGCGAAATCACAGCCGAAGAGGCCATCAACCACCCACAGAAGAACGAGGTTACAAATGGTATCGGCGTGGCTGGTATGAATGCTCCAACCACGCACGCGATGCCCATCACACCCGAGCCAGGAAGTGTCTTCCTACTTTGTTCTGATGGCTTGAGCAATATGGTGAGCGATGCCCAGATTGAACGTGTGGTGAGCAATACCCAACTCACGCTGCAGCAGAAGGCCGATCGCTTGGTGCAACTGGCCAATGAGGCGGGCGGATTGGACAATATCACCGTAGAACTGGTGCAATTTGCAGATAAGAACGGTTCTGTGGGTACAATGTATGACACACCGTTGGACATGGCTACTGGTAAAAATATCAGGAAGAGCAAGCAAAAACTCTATTTCGCCATTGCTATTGCCGTGCTGGTTATCGTCTCTTTGGCCATTGGTGGCTACTTCATGTTCGGAGGTGAAGAGCCAGAACCAGTGAAGCAAGAACAACCGCAGAATAAACGTAATGCTAAACACAGAGGGACAACAACTCAACCCACTACGAACGAAAAGCCAAAGGCAGAAGAACCAGAGCTGAAACCAAAAAGAAAAAAAGTAAATACTCCTTCAGAAAAGTCCAAAAAAGCTAAGGAAATCACAACTAAAGGTTCAGAAAAAACTCAAGAAGGAAATCCAGAATCTGAAAAACTTAGGAGACTTACAACAGAAGGCGAAAATGCTCCAACCATCGAAGAGCTTAGATTATTGAAATGAAGCAGATATCCATTTATCAGGTTGATGACACCAATCCCATTGGCTCTGGTGGCATGGGGCGAGTGTTGCGCGGCACTGACAATCATGGTCGTGCGGTAGCCATCAAGGAGATCCTTCCTGAATTTGCCTCCGACTTTGAGATTCGTTCCCGTACTGAGCGTGAGGTACAGATTCTTGAGATTCTGAACGATACAGACAATGTGGTGAAGGTCTATGACCGCTTCCCTATGGGCAATAACTTCTATATTGTCATGGAGTTGGTTGACGGACTGAACGTTGAGCAGTACGTGCAGCAGTATGGTGCCATTCCCTATGAGCGCGCTACTCGCTTCATGGCTCAGATCTTGGAGACCATGCAGGCTGTTCATGAGCACAATATCATTCACCGTGACATGAAGCCCAGCAACATCATGATTCGTCAGGACGAGCGCATCTGCGTCCTCGACTTCGGTATTGCCAAGAACATTTGGAACTCCGACGGCACCAAGACCGTGATGGGTACCATTATTGGTTCAGACGGCTACATGAGCCCCGAACAAGCCAATGGCTTCGATATTGACCACCGAGCCGACATTTATGCTTTGGGCTGCGTGTTCTACTATATGCTAACTGGCCATCATGCCTACAACAAACTGAAAAGTGACTACGAGACGGAGCAGAACATTGTGAATAAGCCGTTCCCACGCCTGTCCAAGAACAGTAAAGCGGCTTTTCCTCCATTGTTGCAGCAAGTACTCGACCGGGCTACTGACAAGAACATGATGAAGCGCTACTCATCCTGTCGTGAGTTCCGCAAGGATCTGATGCCACTTCTTGGGCATACCAATATCAACCCGGGACCTGTTGCAAACGATGTCTTCATTACCGTAGGACGTGAGGAATGTGACATTATCATTAATGATGACGAGATGAAAGTGAGTCGTCATCATCTGGACATTACTTACAAGCAGTTTACAGGGGGGCGCTATTATGTCATCACTGACCACAGCTCGAACGGAACACTGGTCAATGGCCGCAGGCTACAGCGTAACGAGTCGGCAAACATCCCGGCTGACGGTAGCGTTCCGTATGTCTATTTGGCTTGTGAAACTAATTATCCGCTCAACTGGGATGAGGTAACTAAGCTTATACAAAGTAAACTGAATGCCGATGAGGAAATGGGCGAATTGGAACAGGCGGATGGTGAGACAATTTATCCTGGTGGCAATGGTTGGTCTGGAAATGTTAACGGCTACATTCCTTCCAATGAGTCGTTTGTTGATGCACTGAAACTTTTTGTAACCCGAGTCATCGACTTCAAAGGGCGCTCACGCCGCAAAGAGTACTGGTATGTGCAGTTGGCTCTATTCATGGTGTCGGCAGTACTTTTAGCTTCATTCACATTCCATCCCAATACAGAACTTTATTGGGCTATTCAATTGTACTCCCTTGTGGTTTTTGTACCCAGTCTGTCGCTTTCGGTTCGTCGATTGCATGACACCGGGCATAATTGGTATCCTTTGATAGGCGGTATCGTCATCATCCCGATGATTTTACTTTCTATATTTATTCCATTTATGGGTCTTTTTGTCGGTATTGGTGCATTGGTGTATGGTGTCTGGTTAATTGTGCTGATGGCGACCGATTCGGAACCCGTTGAAAATGAGTGGGGACCTTGTCCTAAATAATGAAATTGTATAATTTGAATTAGTCTTTTTTACGATGGTACCAGTCGATTTACTCAACTACCAGCTTATTCGCCTCATTGGTCGTGGCGGCATGGGCGAAGTCTATCTTGCCCGTAACAAGAATATCGATCAGTATGTGGCTGTAAAAGCCCTCCACCCACGCTATGCCAACAATGTGGCCTTGCGGGCGCGGTTCAAGCAGGAAGCCGTGATGCTAAACTCGCTGAATCATCCCAACATTGTGCGTTTCTTGAATTTCGTGGAGAATGAGTATGGCGTGTTCCTCATCATGGAGTATGTGGAAGGCTATACGCTTGAGGAATATATCAACAAGCGCAACGGATTGATAGTTGAGCAGAAAGCTTATCCTATGATGGCTGAGATTCTTAATGCATTCTCTTATGCCCATCAGCGCGGTATCATACACCGTGACATCAAGCCTAGCAACATTTTCCTTGGAAAAGACGGCCATATCAAAGTGATGGATTTTGGCATTGCACAGATTCTGTCAGAAGTGAAGAACGCTGAGCAGAACCGGGGAGCTTCAATAGGCACACCGGCCTATATGAGTCCTGAGCAAGTATATGGCCGACCACTCGATCAACGGTCTGACATATACTCGCTCGGAGTCCTTTTCCACCAGATGCTCACGGGTCGTGCCCCCTATGATTCCACCACAATGTCAGACTTGGAGATTAAGAGCCATGTGGTCAATGAGGATCTGCCCCGCATGAAGAATTACTATCCTTACATATCCGACGGCCTACAGGTAGTGATCGACAAGGCTACGAACAAGAATCCCGACGTGCGTTATGCTTCGTGCGATGATATGTTCAAGGCTGTGAAGAAGGTATTGGCTCCTGAGAAGAAGTCGAAAGCTCCGCTCTATATGGCATTGGGCGTGGCATCGGTGTGTCTGTTAGTCGGTCTTGGAGTGTGGGATTATTTCCGTACGAAAGTCGATTATTATAAGGACTATGCAGAATTCTACGGTGTGGCCAAAGGCATTGGTAGCTTGAGTAGTCGTGAGGTGAGCCATAGGCAGATGTCCTACCGTGTGGAGTCGTCGCGTTGGAAGGTGAGGCGCATCACGCTTGTCAATGCTTTCGACAAGCCTGTTTCCCATCGCGATACGGAGCACATGAACAGTCGTTTTACTGATGTTTACTATTATTACAGCGACAATGGGATGCTGGACTACAAGAAGGTTTATGATGCATACGGCAAACTTCTCTACAAGATTGACTACGATGATAATCTCAAGGTGGCCATGTTCAAATACGATGATGAGCATGGCACTGCTAAGCGGCTTCAGTCGAAGACCACTGAGCTCATTAATATCAACAACATCGACCGTAGTTCCATTACTCGTTATCTGCTTAGCTACGATGAGCAGGGCCTGCTCCAGAAAATAGAGTATGCCAGTGGCGAGGACAATATCCCTGTGGGCGATGCCGATAATATATATGGTCAGGCCTATTCATACGATGAGAAAGGCCGCATTACAGAGGTAAGGTTCATAGGTCAGGACGGCATCGTACGCGGCAACAAGATTGGTCTGGCTATCAAGTGCTATGAGTATGATGACAAGGATGACTGGACGCAGGTGACCTACCTGTCTGCCACAGGAGAAGCTTCCCACGACGGCAATAATTGCACGTTGGTGAAAATTGCTTACGACAAATGGGGAAACCGTGTAGCCGAACGCTACTTTACTATGAATGGAAACCCCTCCTACCGTACTGACATGCAGATATGCGGCTTCCTTTATGAGTACGACGATCATGGTTGCAATATCTTGCGAAGTTTAATTGACGACAGTGACCAACTCATGATTGGGAAGTATGGATATGCTCAGGAGCGTATTACTTATAACGAGAATGGCTTTGTTACTCAGGTGGAGTATCTTGATAAAGAAGGCAAATTTATTAATAGTAGCTTGGTGGCCAATCTGATGTGTGCCATTGTTAAATTTGATGTCGATGAGAAAGGGCAACAGCTGAGCATGTCTTACTACGATACACGAAATAAACCGACGGAAGATGAAATGGGAATTCATCAATATGTATGGGAATACGACAGTGTGGGCAATAAAATTCAGGAAACCTATAAGGACAAGGCGCTTAGACCAGCCCACTCCTCAGGCTTCAACTGTAAGGTAAAGTATGTGTACAACCAGCAGGACTTGTGTCAGTCGGAGACATACTATGATGATCACGACAAGCTCACTTACAACCAAGAAGGTGTGGCTCGCACGCTCTTCACTTATAACAAGACGGGCAACATTGTGAAAATAGAATATTTAGACAAGGATTGCAAGACATTGAGGAATTGTAGTGAGGGCTATGCTGTGATAGACATTACCTACGATGCCATTGGTAATCTTCAGACCGTGCGTTTCTTCAATAGTTCTCAACAGCCCTGTATGGCTGCGTCTGGCTTCTTTGCTAAGGAACTCGTCTATGACCCAAAAACCAATTTCATGGTTGAACAGAAATGGTACAATGCGTCGAAAGCTATTATCAGTGTAGATCATTTCAAGTATGATAGCAATGGTAACAAAACAGCACTATGGACGGTTGACGGAAAAGGTGAACTGAAAGGAATTGTGCTGCACATGGAATACGATGACAGCAATAGGCCTACAAAGCTGTATGCCACTAATTTGGCTGGCAAGCGTGTCAATCAGACGGGCAAGGATTTCTGTGAAATAAAACAAGAATATGATGAGCGGGGAAATGTCACGGTCAGTACCTTTCTCGGTGTTGACGGAAAAGCCGCTATGGATACTGACAAGTCTTACAAGCGTATTTCAAAATACGACGAACGCAACAACTTGATCTATCAGAAATGTCTTGGAAAAACTGGTGCTCCCGTCAGCGGGACCGATGTCAACCCTGAGGCTAAAGTGGAGTATGATGATTTTGGCAATCTTACTGTCTTGGAGTGTTACAATGGCTATGGTTCACCTTGTCTTTCAGCATTTGGCTTTCATCGTATGGAAAACACCTATACGGATAATAATCTTGTAGCTAGTCGATGTTATAAAGATACAAAAGGCAAGTTGGTTGCCCACAATCAGATGGGCTATGCTAAAGTTACTTATTCTTATGATGAGAAGCGTAATTTGAAGAAAGAAAAACACTTTAATCATAATGGAACAATGTATAACTATATAACCTACCAGTATAATGACAGAGACAAAATATCGGTGGTTAGTTATTACCATGCAAACGGAGAACTCGATGATTCAAAGAGAGGCTTCTCCAGCATACGCTTCACATATGCCAAGGATGGGGTAACTCTCACGAGGAAGACGTACTATAAGGCTGGTGGCAAGAAGGTAGCCTGGCAGGACTATGATGCTAAGAAGGGACAGTGGGGATCTCTTAACTTTTAATAATTTGGTATGAATAATCATATTTATTAACTAAATAACAAAACAATTATGAAAGCAATTCGATTTTTTGCAATGGCATTGTTCGTGACTCTGTCAATGAACTTGATGGCCCAGAATTCACTAACTGAGGATGCCACTAAGGCACAGAGAGCACTAATGGAGTATCTGCGGATGAACGGCATGGCTCCAAGTATCGACACTCGTGACAACAGTGTGAATTTCAAGAGCAACGGTGTGCTTTACTGGGTAACCTTCGACGGGAATAGCCCTGTGCTCTACACCATGCACCGTCTGGGGCTTAAATTTGGTGAAAAAAAAGATTTTTTGCCCTCATGTGCCCGTTATGCCTGCAACGAGGTGAATGCCAAGCATCACGTGAAGTGTGTTTACAAGGAGAAAGAAAAGTCTGTTAGCTTTACCATGTCGAGCTATGCCAAGGAGACATCTGACTATCATGGCGGTTTCCATAAGGTGCTCGCTGCTTTCAAGGACGTTGAGAAAACGTTTGACGAAGCTTACAAGAAGGCTGAAGCGCAAGTCGCCTCTGTTCCTACAATTGTAACCACTGGCACGTCGCCCTTGGAGGTTAGCTATATTGCCTTTGGAAACTTTGACTCTGCTGGCAAAATGATTTCCGACTACAACAAGCCACTGCGCAAGAGTGCCATGCGTTATGTGAGAGCATCTATTGATGTGTCTTCATCTGAGAAGGGCATCTTCAAGATAGGCATGCGTATTCTTGATCCCGACAAGAAGCCTATGGTGGCTAACCGTAACATGGATTACTCGTCAACCACCAACATTGAGATTAAGAAGATTAAGAAGCCTACACCATTTGACCTTGATCAGTTCGGCTCAGACAAACCTGAATTCTGGAAAGCAGGCGAGTATAAGGTTGAAATCTATGACTTTGAGAAGGGTGCTCTTCTTTACACTACATCGTTCAACATTCTTTAATAGTTCCAAAGTTAAGTTATGAGTAACTCAATGAAATACATTCTTCGTCTGGTAGGAATCTCACTCCTTACCTTGACACTTGGCATGAATATCGCATGTAAGAAGGATAAACCGGCTGAACCTTCAGCAGAACAGTATGTGAAGAAAATAGCTGAGCTCGCTGAGAAGTACAGCAAGGACTGCCCGAAGCCCGAGCCCAATGGCGCCACGCTCAAGTCGGTGACGTTTGCTGACAAAACGATGACCTTTCGTGTTGAAATTTCCGATGAGGCCATTGCCTTAATGACGAAGGAACGCCTTGACAGTGCCATCCGCGACAGCCTGATTAGCCACATGTCTGATAAACTGAAGACCTATCTCGTGAAAGGCGATTGCGAGGTGACTTATAAGTATGTGTCGCCCAATGACTCTTGCTCACTCACCATCATTCCCAAGGAACTGTCGGTTGAGTCTGAGGTAGAAGTGAAAGAGAAAAAATAATCATATTTTGAGACAACTTAATCAATAACAGATGACCACAATCACAACAAAATACCCCTTTGTGGGGTGCATGGATACATGCATCGGAGGCCGTAAGGAAAATCAAGACAATGCAGGGTTCGTAGATACCCCTTTGGGACTCTTGGTGGTTGTCTGTGACGGTATGGGAGGCGGGCCTGGCGGCAGGACGGCCTCCCAGCTGGCCGTTGATGTCATCCTGACCGTATTGAAAGATGTGGCCGAGCATACATCTTGTCGGGATGCTTTAAAGTATGCCATTGATAAGGCTAACGACAACGTTTATGCCACTGCTATGGAGATGCCTGAGTTGCGTGGCATGGGCACCACGGTGGCTGCTATGATTATTAGCGAGAAGTCAGCCGTCATTGCTCACGTGGGCGACAGCCGCATCTATCACCTGCGCAAAGGAGCCATTGTTTATCGCAGTGCTGACCACTCGCAAGTGGCTGAGCTTGTGCGCATGGGACAGCTGAGTGAGGAAGAAGCTCGGAATGCTCCCAATGCGAATATCATTACTCGAGCACTGGGCATCAGACCAGAGGTGGAGATTGAATTCGATGAACAGACATTCCGAAGGGGCGACCGCTTCGTACTTTGCACCGATGGCATTTGGGGGGCTATGCCTCAGTCCGATTTGGTGAAAGCTCTATCAAGGGTCATGGGTATTGAGGAGCTTACGGCGAAAATGTGTAATGAGGTTGATCAGATAGGAATCAATGAAGGTGGCCGTCACGACAATCTGACATTGGCTGTAGTTGACACAACTTTCGACTCTGCTCGGCAAAAGAAGACCTTATTCGGTTTGAATTCTAAGATGTTCCTTTCGGCTGTTTGTGTGTCGGGGCTTCTCGGTATAGCAGTTGTCGGTGGCTATTTTTTTGTGCCAGAAGGAGAATTGAAACAATCTGAAATCGCCACCTCGTTGACTGAGGTAGAGGAAATCGTTGGCAATGAGAATGTTCGGGGAGATGTTGAGGCTCCTAATAGGAGCGATTCAATACAGGACAGCATAATTTCACGTAACCCGCAAAAGTCTAATGGGGAAGCTGAACCGAAGATACTAAAAAAAGAAAGAAATATCAACCAAGAGAAGGTCGCAGTGCATTCTGCTGAGGGTTCTAGTATTAGTTTTGAAATAGTGAATCCATCGGATGCAAAAATGATTGACCCTTCAGCTATGCACAATGGCGATAAAAATTTCTATCAGCAAGAAGAAACAAACCTAACTGTATATCAGTTAATTTATGGAATTATCAACGATTTGGAAAAACTGAAGAATTTGCAGCCTGAGAGGCCTAATAAGAAATATAAGAAACAGTATGAACAGAAAAAAGTGACTTTTGTCAATAAAACAATTGTTCCTAAGTTGCAACAACTACGTAACATGTATACTGATAAAGAAGGGAAGGAACATGAAGTGGATGTCATTTTAGAACTTTTGAAGCAGCCAAAAAGTGTGTCGACTTCGGAGAAGGGCCAATCTACGAAAGAGGGTAATCAGCATATAGATACAATCATAAAGAATTTAAGAAATTTAGGAGAGCGAAGGAATTGACAACGACAGACATCAGCCAAATGGACGACCGAATGGTTGTCAATGCGATATTGTTGCGTAATCAAAAAGTTACGCAGCAGTACTTGTATATAAAGTGTTATCCTCTTTTCAAGTCCGTTTACGACAACTATTATACAGATTGCCAGTCGTGTGTGGAGTTTATTAATGAAATCTACGTACACTTGATGACTCCACGGATAGACACGGGACTTTGCAAATTGCAGACTTTCCAGTTTGGCAGTACGCTGACTACTTGGATCAAAACCGTTGCAGTATATTACTGCTACGAGCGCTATCGCAGAAGACAGAAAGTGGCATTCGTTGAAGAGAAAACTGAATATGCCGATGGTATTAGTGACAGATTCGAACAAGCTGCTGCATCTTTGTATGAAGATGAAAGTGACCTAAGTCGACAAGATTTGGAGGTCATTCTTGCCATGATGCCAAACAAACGTTACAGCATGATCATCAGGCTGCACTACGTGGACTGTCTTACTAATGAAGAGACAGCTGCTGCACTACGGATGAGCATGGATAACTATTACAATAAGCATCGGCGGGCAAAGATTCAGTTTAATGAAATATTAAGAAAGGAATCAAGTTATGGAAAACTATTTTAATCCCATGCTCTCAGAGGAGCAGATGGCAGCCTTCCTAGATGGCATGCTTACTACAGACGAAAGCACCATGGTAGAAGAACAAATCGAAGATAATCCACAGTTACAGGAGATTCAAAGCTCGATAGACGATATTGACTCGACACTCATTGGCTACGATGAAACATCCGAACTACCATTAGAGTGCATTTCTGATGATTTCACGCTGCCTATCGTTGAGGTTGTTGATGCAAGCATACTTATGGATGGGCCTTTGTCGGGCGATGATGATTTGTTGGAGGTCGAACACAATGAGTCTAGCGAATACGAAGACTACGAGAGCGACTATCAGGACATTTCATCTGACTACGGTCATGCAGATGACTTCAGCGACAACTCGTTCGATGGTATGTCTTTCTAAAAGCAGAATAAACAATTATTTCGAAATAAAATTCACTATGGCTATTGTTAGATTACAGGGTGTCGCAGAGCAGAAGAAAGGCATCTATTACGAAGTTGACTCTTCACTCGAACCTATTGGAGAGGGGGGAACAGGAAAAGTATACGAAGGACTCAGTATTAACACTCGTACAGGCGAGACGCGCCCCGTTGCTATTAAATTCATGTTTACAGATCTCACTGAGCAAGTAGTGGAGCGCGCACGGCGCGAAGCTACTATCCAATTGCGTAATGATAACCTTGTCGAGATGCTTGGCTTCATAGAGACCGAGAGTATGCAAGGCAAACATGTTGTCAGACATTATCATGTAGTAAGCGAATTGCTCCAAGGTGTATCACTTTCCGATTTATTTAATGGAAAATGTACCGATATTAAGGGCAGAGAGATACCCTATGCCAAGAAACTGCTTGGCATATTCATGAAAGATCCAGACCATTTTGCGAAGATCATCACAATGAATGTGCTCTCAGGTATCATGGCACTTCATGATGCTGGCTATATTCATCGTGACATCGATCCCTCGAATGTAATGATTACCAACGATGAACATATCAAGCTCATAGATTTTGGAATCTGTAAACAGATGAAGCAACTTACTACTCATGACAAAATTCAAACCGTGGCAGGTGTTTTCATGGGCAAGCCCGAATATGCAGCTCCTGAGTTGGCATTGGGTGACATCAAGCACCAGGATCAAACCACAGATATCTATGCAATTGGTATCTTGATGTATCAATGTATTATGGGACATGTCCCTTTCGAGGGTAAACGTCTCGAAGTGTTGGAGAAACAACTAAAGCAGTCGGTGCCTGTTAAGAATATAAAGAATGCTGCTTTGCGTCGTGTTATCGAAAAAGCCTGCCAAAAAAAGCAGGAACTGCGTTATCAGTCATCAGCTGAGATGCGTGTGGCTATTGAGTCGATAGGAATGAAGCGTGTAATGGATCCGCGTAAGCGCAATATAATCATTGTTTCGGTTGTAATTGCTTTGTTACTCATCATATCAGGATTTCTTGGGGCTAACCAGTATAAAAAGAGCCAAGAACAACAACAAACAGCACTGATTGAAAAAAACTTCAACGACTCGCTCTTGCTGGTTATTGATGGGTCTGTGAAACAGGCTCGCATACAAGCAGACGAAGGTTATCGGCATGACGAGGGTTATGATCATTGTTTAATTAATGCCAAGCGACTCTTTGATAAAGCAGATATAGCAAAAGCCCAGCTTAGGGGCCTAACGACGGTTGTTGACTACTCAGCCGACAAAGCAAAGTTGGGTAATGCATTACAACAGGCTTATGATGAGTTATCTCAAAAAGCTGATGCTTTGAGGGAAGACCCTGATTCGGAGGTCGTGAAAGAAGTAGGAAATATTGATGTCAGAATTAGAGAGATAGAAAGTGTCATGAATCAGTAATAAAATAAAGTAGATAGCCATGTTAAATCATTTTCTCAAAAACACAATCCTGCGTTGGACATTCATGAGTATAATGCTCATCGTTACT
Source organism: uncultured Bacteroidales bacterium (assembly GCA_902773225.1). GTDB lineage: Bacteria > Bacteroidota > Bacteroidia > Bacteroidales > Bacteroidaceae > RUG11857. Next base: position 3,307 of record CACYEC010000244.1, on the reverse strand, counting down.
GTCATCGTTAAGGCTCAAAACTCAGGCGACAGGCTCTATTCGCAAGGGCTTGAATTACAAAAGAAACTTACTGTTCCTTCACAGCGTTCGGCCATCGCCAAGTTTAAGTCGGCTAAGAAACTCTATGACTCGACAGCAAAGAAAAGACAATGTGATGATGCAATTGACGTAAGTAACAGCATCATTAAATCCCTTGGAACCAAAAACAAGATTCAGGAAGAAAGGAAAAATGTTGAGGAAGAAAAAAAAGTTTCAGTATTCGAGGTTAACCCCGACACGTTATTGATGCCATATAAAGAGAATTTTATCACGGTTAATGTCACTACCACGGAAGAGGAATGGGATGCCACCCCCAAAGCTAATTTTGACGGACAAAGTTTTGTTACAGTTGTGCGCAACACAGGGAACAAAAGTTTCAATGTCACCAGTTCAACAAACAAAAGTACAAGGTTACGACGGATGACTATAGAGGTAACTTCTGGTAAAATGACAAAAACAATTGTCGTGGAACAAAAGGGTAGACCTGTTAGTCTGAGTGTCGAAAAGTCTGTTGTAGAGTTTTCATGGAAAGGTGGAAAAAAATCAGTCGACATCAATTCTGACAGTGAACAGGTAGAAACTGACAATAATAACCGTAACTGGAAAGTTGAATCAAAACCTGACTGGATTACTGTGATAGGTGAGGAGAAAAAGAAAAAGAATCTCATCGGAAAGGCCTGGCAATTGGTTGCAAGCGGTTCTACTGCGATAACGGAGACGACTTCTGTTATGGAACTCGTAGCTTCGTCAAAATCAAAGAATGCTCCTTCTCGAACTGGCGAGGTTATAATCAGTAGTGGCGAGCAATCAGCCAAAATTGTTGTACATCAAAAATAAATTATTTTCCGGAGGTGACAGAAATACCGATGCCGAGCATCCATATATATACAAATGAACCCTTAAACAGTAACAATTATGGAAGATTTTATCATGAACGATGGTCTGGAGAACCAGGACGAAATGAATGAGTTGGAGTTAGGAATCGGGATGTCAGACGATGCCTATGGAACTACAGTGTCTGAGAATGAAAATGCTGATTCCGATGCAGATTCGGCTATAGGCGACACCGACCCTGGTACGTTGGGCGATGGCTATGGTGAGGACGCAAGCTACCTTTACACGGAAGACCGTAATGGCGATGGTATAGAGGATGCCCTCTACATGGGTGTAGACTATGACTATGACGGAAGGGTTGACTATGCTGCGCAATATCTTGACAACGACGGCAACGGGTCGTTCGAGACAATTGTGGAGGAATACGATAATGATGGTGACGGAAAATTCGATATGAAAATCACATCTGTTGATTTGACGGATGACGGTGTAGCAAATGTAGAGGAAGTGCAAATGGACACCAACAATTCAGGTAGCTATGATACCATGGTGCAGCAAATTGACGAGAATGGTGATGGTAATCCTGAATATGTGCAGCGAGGACAGGACTACAACGATGACGGACAGTTTGACAGCTTACGTGTTTATGAGGACACCACAGGTGACGGCCAAATGGACATGCTTACCGAAATCTACGACTCCGACGGTGACGGACAGCTAGACCGTGCTAATGTGCATTATGATTTCGATGGCGACGGTAAGAATGACTACACCGAGGTGTGTCAGTATGATCCAAGTACAGGCATGGTGACCCCAATTAGAGACATGCCCTCCTATGGCGATAATATAGGAGGAACATTCTATCAGGAACTCGACAATTTTGAGCCTTCTGCCGATTATCCCAACGGCATCTCGGGCGACCCCGCATCAAGCATGAATCACTGGGAATATCAGGGTGATACCAATCGGTGCGCGCTCTACTCGCAGATGTTTATCATAGAAGAGTTCACTGGTCAGGATCTCGACATCGTAACATTCGAAAATGAGGCAGAGGGGCAAGGATGGTTCGACAACGGCACTACGTTGCTCAACTTGAACAAGATGCTCGACTACTATGGAATTGAGAATGAGATGAGTTTCCATAACGACATTGATGACATTGACCAATGTCTCAACGAAGGTGGACGAGTCATAGTAGCCATAGATGCGTATGAGATATGGTATGGACAAGGCGACGATTTGTTCTCTCCCACGAGTTCAGGTAACCATGCGGTAGAGGTTATCGGTATAGACCGCTCTGATCCAGAGAACCCAATGGTTATACTCAACGACTCTGGCAACCCCAACGGTCGCGGTGTAATGATTCCGCTTGATGACTTCATGGATGCTTGGCAAGACAGCGAGTTCCAGATGGTGGAGTGTTATCCAAATTATTAATAAAGTTGTTCACTTCTAAAACCTTTACAGCTATGACACTTATAGAAATACTGAAAAACTTGAAGACTAATGAATTCCTTCTTCACAGCAATATGCCTATGGACTATACACCTGGACTACCTATGCTCACCGTTGTTAATGGCACACCCTATTACGTCATACCTTACTTGAAATTCCGAATGACAGGAGAAGTTGATCGGACGCGTGTATTCCCGCCACGTTTCGTTGTCAAAGTTTGTGCTACAAATGGCAATATCGTAGTTTTCCAGGACATAAGTAGTTACAAACGGTTTGAAAAAATTAATTTCCAACATCCTGTGGGGATTTTCCGTCATGCCGCCATTCGTCACTTTTCTAAAGCAAGTTATCAGCAGAAGCGAAATGAGTTATTGGCACTCATGGATCGGCTGGCTGCTTCGGCTGAAGACAAAACAAAATTCAGTGGATTGGACAATGTCAAATTGTGCAACCTCTTCGCCTTGCTGCTCGAGCCGTCGTTGAAGCCCTTCTATCACGCTATTGAAAAGGACTTTTTCGAGACTTATATTCAGCAGGAGGGCTAAGTTTATTGACAAAATAATAGTAGTCAGTTCTTATGCATAATTATCTTTAATGAGATGATAGATGAACAGATGATGCTGCCCATTGGGGCAATTCTACAAGGTGGTAAATACAAGGTGGTGCGCTACTTATCATCACAACACCTATGAGGTGGAGCACACCACCTTGGGTAAGCGAATGGCTTTGAAAGAATTCTTTATTCGCGGCATCAATGTGCGCAAAGGCATTTCGGTGACAATGGCTACCGAGGTGAACCGCACCACATTCGATCAAATGCGTCGGAAATTTTTCAAGGAGGCACGGCGACTGGCCACACTCGATAATTTGCATATCGTGGAAGTAAGTGATTTCAATCACAAAACTGCCCACTCAATCGTCTGCATGCAAGTCCTCGGCACCTGTTATTTCGGTTGAGGTGTCGCCTATCCAGCCACAT
>CACYEC010000243.1 GCA_902773225.1 uncultured Bacteroidales bacterium | reverse complement strand
TTAGCCTTACCTGTGTAGAAAGGGTGTGAAGTGCTGGAGATTTCAATCTTCACCACTGGATACTCCTGACCCTCGAAAACCTCAGTCTCAGTAGCCTTGCAAGTGGAACGAGAGAGGAACATATCGCCATTCGACATATCCTTGAAGATGACAGGGCGATAATTGTCTGGATGAATACCTTTTTTCATTGCTTCTTCTATAATTTTAATTTGTTTTCTCAAAAAACACCGCTCCGAACTCACCTTGTATTGGAGAACCCAGAGACACCTTGATTGCTGGTAACAATGTATTGTGTGTAATGGTTTGCAATATTCAGCGTGCAAAATTACGATTTTTCTGCCTGCTAACCAAAGAAAAAGGCATCTTTTTACAAAAAAACCTCATTTCATCATCCTAAATCACAAACTTTGTGCTAACTTTGCGTATCTTTATGACAAGAAATTATTGAATACACTCAGATTTATCATCTGGTTCTAAAATTCAATCACTCTAATAAATATTTTCATTATGGTTAACTACAAAGATTTAGGTCTTGTCAACACAAGAGACATGTTCGCTCGCGCCGTGAAAGGTGGTTATGCGATTCCTGCTTTCAACTTCAACACAATGGAACAGATGCAGGCCATCGTGATGGCTGCTGTTGAGACAAAGTCACCTGTCATCATGCAGGTTTCTAAAGGTGCCCGCAACTACGCCAATGCCACTATTCTGCGCTACATGGCCGAAGGTGCTGTGGCTTACGCCAAGGAACTGGGATGCAAGCATCCTGAAATCGTGCTTCACCTCGACCACGGTGACAGTTTCGAACTTTGCAAGGACTGCATCGACATGGGCTTCTCTTCTGTGATGTACGACGGCTCTTCACTTCCTTACGAGGAGAACATCGCCATCACCAAGAAGGTGGTAGAGTATGCTCACAAGTACGACGTGACTGTTGAAGCCGAACTTGGCGTTCTCGCAGGTGTTGAGGACGAGGTTGTAGCAGCAGAGTCACACTACACCAAACCAGAAGAAGTTATCGACTTCACCACTAAGAGCGGATGCGACAGCCTCGCTATCTCTATCGGTACTTCACACGGTGCACACAAGTTCACTCCCGAGCAGTGCACACTCGTCAACGGCGTGCTCGTTCCACCACCATTGGCATTCGACGTACTCGCTGAAATCGAGAAGAAACTTCCTGGCTTCCCCATCGTTCTCCATGGCTCTTCTTCTGTTCCTATGGACGAAGTGAACACCATCAACCAGTTCGGTGGTGACCTCAAGGCCGCTATCGGTATTCCAGAAGAGCAACTCCGCCAGGCTGCAAAGAGCGCTGTTTGCAAAATCAACATCGACTCTGACTCACGTCTCGCCATGACTGCCGCTATCCGCAAGCACTTGGCTGAGAACCCAGGCCACTTCGACCCACGTCAGTATCTGAAACCTGCACGCGAGAACATGAAGAAGATGTACATCCACAAGATTGTGAATGTGCTCGGTTCTGACGGCAAACTCGCTCAGATTGACTAAACATTTTATTTCAAGATGTTATCTTGACCGTGCCACGCTCTTAGCGCGGCACGGTTTCTTTTTAACCGTTACTGACCACTGAGATACACCTACGGCACAAACGGCGGCTCCACACCACCACAAGCGCGAAGAACAAACGCACTCCAACAATCCAACCCGCACCTATGCCTATAGCGGCAAAGACGCTGGTGTCCTCAATCAACGAATGATTCATCGCCAGATGGAAATTAACCTCGTTGGCTTCCTCTTTCGTAATCTTTCCACTATTAATCAAGTCAAACATCACCGCAGCCCCATAACTGATGCCCAGCACATTGCCCACCAACCAAAGGTAGGCCGCATCTCGAGGAAGGCCGAACAACGACATCAAAGGGCGCAACGGACGGGATAGCGGACGTATCAAATCATATTCCTCAAGCAAACTCTGGACAACCATCAGTAGATAAACGATAGTGAACACCAGCAAAGCCATACGCCAGGAAGCATTGAGCCAATCGAGCAACACCTCGCCCAACGATGTAGCCTCAACCCCATCCTGCACCATGCCGAAAGACTCTGAATAAGCGGGAAGTATCAGATTGAGCAGGAAAGCGCATACAAAAGCCATGAAAAGTCGCAACACCATCATGCCGAAGAAAGAAGACCCTGTACGATGGGTAACCGCACATTCCATTGGCAAGGCATGGCACAGGCACATCATCAGCGCGAGAATAGTGGCTTGCCGTAATGTCAAAGCGAACGACAGCATAGCAGCAATTCCAGCGTAAGTAGTGACGAATGCGCCCGTAAGGAACACCACAGAACTGCTACCCGGCAGTCCGATATGGCGGAACACGGGGTCGAGATAAATGGCGAGGAAATCAATAACGCCAAAATATCTCAACAGCATTACAGCCAATGATATGGGCAACATAATCTCGAGAAGCCAAAGGGTGGTCTTCCATCCTTTGGGTATGGCACGATGCATGGCACGGAGAAAACGAACGCTATGACGACGGAATCTGAGAGTAAAAAACGACATATTCAATGATGATGTATTTTTGAAGTACAAAGTTAGCAATAATCAGAAACTTCAATGGATTCTGAAAGACAAGAAAAGACCGTTTTTCTCCACTTGTCAGAAAAATGCGACATAAACTGCACCGAACTTGACAAAATGGCAGTGTTATCATCTTTTCATATGATTCAAGTCGCATTTTTCTTACAACAATCACTAAAAAACTCTTGCCATTATGCTGAAATTTACTTAAAACGCTATATACCAAAATGATAGCAATTCAACTATTCAAAAAAACGAGTGAAATTGAACATCATATATACAATAAAGTATAGGTATACGAACTTTGGCACGCAATTTGTAGGAATAAAGGCGAGATTGAAAACAAAACAAAAAAGAAACAATAAAAAACAAATACAATTATGGGAAAGATTATTGGTATAGACCTCGGAACCACAAACTCGTGTGTATCCGTATTCGAAGGCAACGAACCAGTTGTGATTGCTAACAGTGAAGGCAAGCGTACAACTCCTTCTATCGTAGGGTTCGTAGATGGCGGTGAACGTAAGGTGGGCGACCCTGCAAAGCGTCAGGCTATCACCAACCCTAAGCGCACCGTGTATTCCATCAAGCGTTTCATGGGTGAGACCTACGACCAAGTACAGCAGGAAATCGCACGCGTACCTTATCAAGTGGTGCGTGGCAGCAACAACACCCCACGTGTACAGATAGACGACCGTCAGTACACCCCACAGGAAATCAGCGCAATGATTCTTCAGAAGATGAAGAAGACCGCTGAGGACTACCTCGGACAGGAAGTGAAGGAAGCCGTTATCACCGTTCCTGCTTACTTCTCCGACTCTCAACGTCAGGCCACCAAGGAAGCAGGACAGATTGCAGGACTTGAGGTAAAGCGTATCGTGAACGAGCCTACTGCTGCCGCTCTGGCCTATGGTCTCGACAAGTCCCACAAGGATATGAAAATCGCTGTGTTCGACCTCGGTGGTGGTACTTTCGATATATCCATCCTGGAGTTCGGTGGCGGTGTGTTCGAGGTGATGTCCACCAACGGTAACACTCACCTTGGTGGCGACGATTTCGACCAGGTCATCATCGACTGGCTGGTACAGGAATTCAAGAACGACGAAGGTGCAGACCTGACAACCGACCCAATGGCTATGCAGCGTCTGAAGGAAGCCGCCGAAAAGGCTAAGATTGAACTTTCTTCTTCTACTTCCACCGAAATCAACCTTCCTTACATCATGCCAGTGGCCGGTGTGCCTAAGCATCTTGTAAAGACACTGACTCGCGCCAAATTCGAGGCGCTGGCACACGGTCTGATTCAGGCTTGTCTTGAGCCTTGCCAGAAGGCTGTCCGCGACGCTGGTATCAGCACAAGCGAGATTGACGAGGTGATTCTCGTGGGTGGTTCAAGCCGTATCCCCGCTGTCCAGCAATTGGTGAAGGAGTATTTCGGCAAAGAGCCTTCAAAGGGTGTGAACCCTGATGAGGTGGTAGCTGTAGGTGCTTCTATCCAAGGCGCTATCCTGAACAAAGAAAGCGGTGTGGGCGATGTCGTTCTTCTCGACGTGACTCCATTGTCATTGGGTATCGAAACTCTCGGCGGCGTGATGACCAAACTGATTGATGCCAACTCCACTATTCCTTGCAAGAAGAGCGAGACATTCTCTACCGCTGCCGATAACCAGACCGAGGTGACCATCCACGTACTGCAGGGTGAGCGTCCTATGGCCGCACAGAACAAGAGCATCGGCCAGTTCAACCTCACGGGTATCGCACCAGCACGCCGTGGTATTCCTCAGATTGAGGTGACCTTCGACATCGATGCCAATGGTATCGTGAACGTGAGCGCAAAGGACAAGGCTACAGGCAAGGAGCAAGCCATCCGCATCGAGGCTTCCTCTGGTCTGAGCAAGGATGAAATCGACCGTATGAAAGCTGAGGCTGAGGCCAATGCAGAGGCTGACAAGAGGGAGCGCGAACGCATCGACAAACTCAACCAAGCCGACTCGATGATTTTCACCACCGAGAACCAGCTCAAGGAACTCGGCGACAAACTCCCAGCCGACAAGAAACCAGCCATCGAGGCTGCTCTTGAGAAACTGAAGACTGCCCACAAGGCACAGGATATGGCTGGCATCGACGCCGCCACTGCCGAACTCAACCAGGCATGGCAGGCTGCCAGCGCCCAGATGTACCAGCAGCCAGGACAAGGCGGTCCAGGTGCAGGTGGTTTCAACGGTGGCGCAGGCTTCAACGGAGGTGCAGGCTTCAACGGAGGTCAGCAGTCCGGCGGCCAGTCCAACGGTGGTGCCGACGACGTCCAGGACGCCGACTTCGAGGAGGTCCACTAGTTCAAAGATAACAAACAATAACAATCGGAAACCAAATCCGTGTAGCT
>CACYEC010000242.1 GCA_902773225.1 uncultured Bacteroidales bacterium | reverse complement strand
CGGAGAAAGGAGTGTGGAGGTCAATGACCTCGAGTTGGTTCTTTTGTGCTAAGCGGTCAATGACAGGGATAATGGCGTTGGTGATGACGCTGTCGTTGATGGTCCATGTGTCTTTCCATGCCTTGATGGGGTAGGCGAGGAAGATTCGTGGATGGCTGTCGAGTGCTTTCAACTCGTCTATCATCTGTTGCATGTCTGCCTCGAATTCGTCGCCATGCTGCCAGTTGTCGGTCTTGCTGTCGTTGGTGCCTAACTTGATGACCACGACTTGTGGCTTGAATTGCTTGCAGTCCTGCCATGCGAATTCGTTCATGTAGGGATGGTCGCCTTTGTTGAGCATAGTTCGAGCGCCGCGTCCGAAGTTGCGTACATAGTAGCCCTCACCCAGTAACCTCTGCAAGGCGGCGGGGTAGCCGTATGTGTCGCTCAGGTCGATGCCCGAACCGTCGGTGATGCTGTTGCCCACACAAGCCACACGGACAGATTCTTGTTTGGGTGCCTTGAGGCGTGAAAGCCAAGTGGAAAGCGCTTGGAGCATAGCGTCGTGATACGCGAAGGATGGTTTGTATCCCCATCCATGACCTGCTTCAGGATAGATATGCATGGATGCCGACACATCGTTCTGGCGTAATGCCGTGTAATAGGTCACGCCGTTGCCAATGGGAGGCACCACACGGTCGTCGTCGCTCATGAAGAGGATGGCGGGTGGGGTGATGTGGCGTTTCACCTGAGCCTCGTTGGAGTACTCGCAGCGCACCCTCTCATTGTCGTAGTCCTGACCGAGGAAGTTGGTTTTCGATCCGCGATGGGTGTAGCGCTCTTCCATGGTAATGACGGGATAGAAGAGAATCTGGAAGTTCGGACGGGCAGAGAAGTCGGCGTGTGTGGCGATGGTGGAAGCGAGGTGCCCGCCAGCGGAGAATCCCATGATACCCACATCATAAGGGTTGATGTGCCAGACTGCTGCGCTGTCGCGAACTGTCTTGATGGCGTTTTCTGCATCACCGATGGGAATGCGGCGGTCGCCCTTGGGCATGCGGTACTTCAACACGAAATAGGCGATGCCCATGTCGTTGAAGTAGGGTGCCCAGTCGGTTCCCTCATAATCCATACACACCATGCCGTAGCCACCGCCCGGACAATCCACAATGACCCTGCCTGTGGCTTTCGATGCCTCAGGAAGGAAAGCATAGACCACCGATTCTCCGTCGGAGGAGTTGACAAATTGGAACTGGCGCTGGGCGTTGGCGTTCAACGTCAGTGCCAATGTCAGTAAGAATAGTAGTTTCTTCATCTCAAAAAGATATCTATAAGAATGGTTAATGACTAAAGAGACACTGCAAAAATACACAAATAAAATGAAACGATGGCGCATTTATCTGTTTTTTCCTGACAATACTTTCTGAATGTCAGCATTTGTTTGTAATTTTGTGTTTTCAAATAGGGCATGTGTTCTTTGCCCATGAAAACACGACAATAATACTTCAACTGATATGAAACGCTTTATTTTATCTGTTTGCCTGGTTTGGTCTGCGACCTTGATCTTCGCACAGACCGAAGGCTCTGCTTTCATGAAAAAACTTTCCGCTCTGAAAGATGTAAGCGGAGTGGAACAACTTGAGTCGAAAATGTTTCCCGAGAAATACCTTATCTGGGTACGTCAGAATGTGGATGGAGATAATGCAGACAAGGGTACGTTCAACCAACGTGTTATCGTTGGATACAGGGGGGAGGACCGTCCAACTGTCATTGTCACCGAGGGCTACTACGCCGACTATGCGCTCAGTCCTTATTATATGGAGGAACTGTGTCAGTTGTTCAATGCCAACATGGTGTTCTGCGAATACCGTTATTTCGGACCTTCCACACCTGAGCCTTGCGATTGGACCTACATGACCGTGCGTAACTCTCTGCGCGACCTCCATCACGTGAACCAGACCTTGCGTAATGTGTTCAAAGGCAAATGGATTTCTACCGGCATCAGTAAAGGAGGACAGACCACTATGTTCTACCGTGCGTACTACCCTGAAGACATGGATGTGTCGGTGTCGTATGTGGCTCCACTCAACAAGAAAGTGGAGGACGGACGTCATGAGACTTTCCTCAGAAAAAAAGTAGGGACAGAAGAAGAACGTGAGGAAGTGCTCGACGCACAGAAACACTTGATGGAGCGAAAGGCTGCCATCCTCCCAAAATGGGAGGAATACTGCAAAGAGAAAGGCTATTCTTTCAGAGTTCCTATGGCCGACATCTACGACTTCTGCGTGATGGAATATTCCTTTGCGCTCTGGCAGTGGGGAACCCCTGTCTCATCCATTCCTGACGATGACGCTTCCGACGAGATATGGCTCAAGCACTTCATCGAGGTGTCATCACCCGACTATTTCTCCTTGCCAAACCGATACATGCCTTTCTTCGTTCAGGCTGCCAAGGAACTGGGATATTATGGCTACGACAACAAGCCTTTCAGAAAACTGTGCAGCGTGAAGCATCCCAAACACTATCTTCGGGACGTGATGCTCACGGAGGAACTGTCACACTTAAAGTTCGACAAAACCTTGTATAAATACACCAAACGATACCTCAAGAAAAACGATCCGAAACACATATTTATATATGGCGAGATTGACCCTTGGTCATCGAGTGGAGTGGCTGGCTGGCTCGATTGCAGCCGTAAGCAGAACATGCGCGTATATGTGCAACCCAGAGGAAGCCACACGGCGCGTATCGGCAATATGCCCGAAAACATGAGGCACGAGATTATAGACCGTCTCATACAATGGGTCGATGAGTAGACATCAATAATGGAGTAGAAGAAAGATGTCGGAAAAACAGAACATATTATTCCTCAATGTGCTCAGTCTGCCCGCCAGCGGCAATTTCGT
>CACYEC010000241.1 GCA_902773225.1 uncultured Bacteroidales bacterium | reverse complement strand
TTTCTTCACGGCCTTGCGGATAGTGGGGAAGTTGGTGAGCATTCCACCTGGCCAACGCTCAATGACGTAAGGCATACCGATTGACTTAGCCTTTTCCTCTATGACGTCTTTGGCTTGTTTCTTAGTAGCAACAAAAAGTATTCTCTTTCCCGATTTAGCAATCTGCTTGAGTGCGTCTGCGGCCTGGTCCACCTTGGCCACTGTCTTGTGAAGGTCGATGATATGAATGCCGTTGCGCTCCATGAAGATGTAGGGAGCCATGGCTGGATTCCACTTTCTCTTGAGGTGTCCGAAATGGCTACCAGCCTCAAGAAGTTCATCAAAAGTTGTTCTTGACATAAATTGTTGTTTGTTAAATTGTTTACGTTCCTTTTAGTTTTGATTTTGAAAACCAACCCTCAGGTAGTTCGGTCATGTGTATTAATCGGAATCCTGATGGTTTGGATGCTAAACGATGCGTTCCAGAAAAAAGCGAAAGAAAATATTAACGCTTGCTGAACTGGAATCTGCGACGTGCCTTTGGCTGACCTGGCTTCTTGCGCTCTACCACGCGAGAGTCTCTTGTCAGGAAACCTTCCTGGCGAAGTGCTTTCTTGTCTTCCTCGTTGATTTTCACCAAAGCTCTTGCAATGGCGAGACGTAGTGCCTGGCTCTGCCCAGTGAAACCACCACCGCGGAGGTTTACTTTGATGTCGTACTTCTCAGCGACGTCAAGCAAGTTGAGGGGTTGCTTCACCACATACTGAATCAACTCTGAGGGGAAATAATCCTTGAGATCTCTCTTGTTGATAGTGATTTTGCCTGAACCGTCAGACACATATATACGTGCTATCGCGGCCTTACGACGACCTAATGCATTTACTACTTCCATAATTGTCTGTTATTTCAAAAGGTTAATATCTATGGTCTTTGGCTGCTGTGCTGCCTGCTGGTGCTCAGGTCCCTCGTAGATGCGGAGGTTGTCGAGCAACTGTGCTCCAAGATGATTCTTGGGAAGCATGCCCTTAATGGCATGACGTACGATGCGGATGTAACCGTCCTTCTTGCTTGCAAGTTCAGCAGCAGTCTTCTTGTGCTGACCACTGGGGTAACCAGAGAAGGTAAGATAAACCTTTTCTTGCATCTTGTTGCCGGAAAGTTTGATCTTGTTAGCGTTGATGATGATAACATTGTCACCACAATCCTCATTGGGAGTGAAACAAGCCTTGTACTTGCCACGAAGAATCTTGGCCACTTTAGCTGACAAGCGACCGAGAACCTGATCTGTGGCATCAACTACGACCCACTGCTTGTTTGCTGTCTGGGGAGTAGCGATGTTGGTTCTGAAACTTAAAGTTTTCATCTTTAAATTCTTGATTTTTGTTACTACTAATTAATTGTTCAATTCTTTTTTTGCAAGTGATTCACAGACCACGCCATAGGCCAATATGCACGCTATCTACACACTTGTTTGGAGGCGTTTTTCTCGTCTCCTGATAATAATCGGCTTGCAAAATTAGCATTTTTCACTCATCTGACAAAGATTTTTCTTGTTTTTTTCACTAATTTACACCCATTTATAGTCCTCATAGCAACAAAAATGCTAATTTTGTAATGACGACCGTGATAAAAAAAGAGTAAATCAACACTTCGCTGTCCCAAAGTAATGCTACAAAACCAAATACAATAATGAAGGCATGAATAACGACAATCTATACAGGGAGTTCGGGCCTTGGCTGAAGGGAAAAGTAGGCATGAAGGTTCAGAAGATAGCCATCAATGCCGGATTCACCTGCCCCAACCGCGACGGAACCGTTGGGACGGGTGGATGCACTTATTGCAACAACCAGACTTTCAACCCCTCATACTGCATCACATCCAAGAGCATCACCCAACAACTCGAGGAGGGTAAACTCTTCTTCGCCAGAAAATACCCTGAAATGAAATACCTTGCTTATTTTCAGGCCTATACCAACAGCTATGCTCCTTTCGACGAGGTGGTTGCCAAATACGAGGAAGCCCTCAAAGTGGACAATGTGGTAGGCTTGGTGATAGGCACAAGACCAGACTGCATGTGCGACCGACTCCTCGATTATCTTGCTGATTGGAGTGGTAAGCGCTTTATCCTTGTGGAATACGGCATCGAGTGCTCCGACGACAAGGTCTTGCAACGCATCAACCGCGGACACACTTTCAGTCAGACAAGGGAAGCGGTCGATAAAACCGTAAAAAGGGGCATCTACACAGGAGGGCATGTCATCCTTGGACTGCCAGGTACTGATTGGAAGGATCCGACCCAAGAGGCGGAAACCATTTCCTCTTTGCCACTGCACACCTTGAAAATCCACCAGCTTCAACTCATCAAAGGGACAGCAATGGCTAACGAATACGCCCGCCATCCAGATGATTTCCACCTGTTTACAGCAGATGAATACATCGACTATGTGATTGATTACATCGAGCACCTTCGTCCCGACCTCGTGCTGGAACGCTTCGTTTCCCAGTCACCCAACAGCTTGCTCGCCACAAAAGGATGGGGACTCAAGAACCATGAGTTCACAGCACTGCTCCTAAAGCGAATGAAAGAACGCGGAACCTGCCAGGGGAGACTTCTGTTTACTTCGCACTCTTGAGCGACTCCACTCCGTCGTTACGCTCAATGTTTCCACTGACGAAACGGGCTTCGTAACCAAACTTGGAAAGCAACTCTGCCACCGCTTTCTGTGCATTTGCCTTAGCCTGTTTACGTATTTTTGGTGTATCGTACTTCTTCTTCAACTTGTTTTCCACCGCACGCTTCATGGGGTCTGTGTCATGACCTTTCCAATAATCCTCGTCATCCGACATGAAGCGAGAGTCCTGTGTACTCGCCACATACTTGATGTCGGGCAACTGAACCAACACCACATTGCCCGAGTCGGGGGTGTAGTTGATTTCATCGAGGTCAAGCACGAAACTAATCTTCTGCTGAACCACCTGGACGCAAGAGTGGGACTCAGGAAACAACATTGCATGGCGCTCGGTTTCTTGTTTAGTGACAAAATCCTCAGCCACAAGAGAATAAAGGTAAAGTTCGCCCTTAGGTCTCACACTCTCTATCATGGAGGATGTGTCCTCAAGTGGCAACCGCTCACGTTCCTCATTGGGCTGACACGATTTCACGAGATATGCGGCCAGCACAATGAAAGCGAGAGCCAGGACTCCAATCAGAAGATATTGAATCACCTTGGTCAAAAACTTGCCTTGTTTTTCTTTTTTCATAGTCCTCTGCCTCCTATTTTTTCTTTGTGACCACTGTAACATCCTTAAAACCAAGGCTCTTGACGATTGACTCAACCATGACGATAGCGTTTTTCTCTATATCGCCCTCTACACTCCGTTTGATGTCATCGCCTTTCTTAATGACCTGGTCGTAGGCTTTTTTACGCAACTCCTCCTCCGTTTCATGCCCAATGGAAGAACGCAGACCAGTAGAAATCGCCACCACCTGCTTGCGGTCGTAATACAGGTTGTAACCCGAGTCTATCACCTTTGGCTTGGGAAGCATCACATAAACAGAGGTGCTATCGTCAGATATCTTCACATCATTGACACTGAGTTCTTTAAGATTGTATCCATACTTCACTGTTATCTCCACAGGGATAATGCACTTGCGGTCGCCATATTTCCAAGTGCTGATGTCGGTGAAGCGGAAATGCTCGCTTTTCGACGTGTCATAGATGGCAAGTTTGCTAATCTTCACCTCTGTAGTCACAAGGTCAGTCTCTTCTTTCAAAAGACCTAAGATGTCTGCGGCAGTAGGCAAAGAAGCCAGTTCTTCTGTTTTGCCAGAGGTTTCTTCGCCAGTGCAACGTTCCACTAACCAGATGGCACCCACAATCAGGAGGAGCACCAACAGTTTCCCCAACTGCTCCTTGTTTTCAAGAATTGATTTTTTAATATTATCTGTATCCAGTTCGCTCATATCTTCACAAAAAAGATGAATCTACATGACGATTAACGATAGTTTGAAAGAAAATGTGCTGCAATTTACAATCTTTCGGGGAAAATACGTATTTTTGCGTTAAATTTTTAACAAAAGAATAGAATGAGAAAGATAATTTTAGTTTTTACAGCCTTTTTGGCAGTTGTGGCCAACGCACAAAAGATATCCCTTGACGATGTGATGTGGTATCGCTACAGCGAGAAAACCATCTACGGAATGCGGCCTTACATGGATGGGGAAAGTTTCACACAAATCAGCGACGACCGCAGCAAGATTGAACGCTATTCCTACGCCACTGGCCAACTCGTCGAGACATTGTTCGACAGGAACTCAGCACGAGGGGAAAGAATACCCGGCTTCGGCAACTACATCATCTCGCCCAACGGCAAGACGATACTCATCGAGACCAACCGCAAGGCCATATACCGACGGTCGTGCACCGCTGAGTACTACATCTACGACACCCGAAACAACATGCTCAGCAAACTCTCTACAGGAGGTCCCCAGGAATGTCCCAAATACTCTCCCGACGGAAACGTTATCGGATTCGTGAGAAACAACAATATTTTCCTCGTCAAACTCCTTTTCAACAATGCCGAAAGCCAAATCACCAAGGACGGGGAATACAATAAAGTCATCAACGGAAAGCCTGATTGGGTCTATGAGGAGGAATTCGAGTTCAACCAGGCTTTCGACTTCAGTGCGGACAGTGAGATGCTGGCATGGATTCGATTCGACGAGTCGAAGGTCAACACATTCTCTTTCCCCGTCTATGCAGGGGAGGCACCGAGAAACCAGCAATACAGCCTCTACCCTGGTGAGTACACCTTCAAGTATCCCAAGGCAGGAGAGAGAAACTCCGATGTCAGCGTCCACACCTACGACATCAAGTCACGAGTAGAGCGCAAGATGGAACTGCCTATCGACAGCGACGGATATGTGGTAAGGATACAGTTCACTGGCGACAAGGACAAACTCGCCATTCTCACGCAGAACCGCCACCAGGACCGACTCGACATCTACATGGCAAACCCACGTTCAACTGTCTGCCAACTCATCCTACGCGACACCCCCAAGTATTTTGTGGAAACGAATGTGTATAAGAACATCGATTTCTCTCGCGACAAGTTCGTCCTCATGAGCGAACGCGACGGATACAACCACCTCTACCTTTATACTATCAACGGCACTTTGGTCAAGCAACTCACGCACGGAGAGAAAGTCATCACCGACTACTATGGCTCCGACGAGAGCGGAACCACATTCTACTATGCCAGCACAGAGGGGAACCCTCTTGAGAAATACATTTGCAAGGTAGATATGAAAGGTAAGGAGACGGTCATCACTCGAAACAAAGGCACCAACACCGCTCATTTCAGCAAAGGATGCAAATACTTTGTCAATGAGTTTTCCGACATCAACACACCAAAAATCACTGCTGTTTATAACAACACAGGCAAGCAACTGCGCGTGCTCGAGGACAACAAAGAACTGAAGGAAGCACTGGCCAACGCCGACTGGGCGCAACCCGAAATCTTCTCTTTCACCACCTCTGAAGGTGTGGAACTCAACGGATGGATGCTTAAACCCACCACTTTCAACCCGTCAAATAAATACCCTGTGCTGATGTACCAGTATAGCGGACCTGGAGCGCAGGAGGTGAGCAATTCCTTCAACAATGGATTCTTCGGCAACCTATCATGGGAGCAAAGACTTGTGCAGAAAGGGTATATCGTGGTTTGCGTCGATGGACGAGGTACAGGAGGAAGAGGTGCTGAATTCCAGAAATGCACCTACATGACCATGGGCGATAAGGAATCGAAAGACCAAGTGGAGGTGGCACTTTATTTAGGGCAGCAACCATACGTTGACAAAGAACGCATAGCCATCTGGGGATGGAGTTTCGGAGGATTCAACACCCTGATGTCGATGTGCGAGGGAAGAAATGTTTTCTGTTGCGGAGTAGCCGTAGCACCTGTCACCGACTGGCGTTTCTACGACAGCGTATATACAGAAAGGTATATGCGAACACCCCAAGAAAACCCCACGGGTTACGACATATCGCCACTCCATCGATATCAGAAACTACATGGAAAACTGCTCCTATGCCATGGTATGGCCGATGACAACGTGCATTTCCAAAACTCCGCCGAACTCATTGAGAAGTTCGTCCAACAAGGAACCCAGTTCGAAATGCAGTTCTACACCAACCGAAATCACGGTATCAGCGGAGGAAACACAAGAAAGCACCTCTTCACACGCATTGAAGAGTTCCTCGACAAGAACATGCTTTGAGCATTGGTCATTGACCATTGACCATTGACTATTGACCATTGACCATTGACTATTGGCCTGACCATATAGTCAATGATTTTCCCACTCCCCCTCGTATGTGCAGTTCTGTGCGTTCGAGGGGGTGAGTATTAATGACCCCTTACCATCAGGATAGACGATAAAGTGGTAGTCGTAAGTCAGAAAGCCCCTTCGTACTCGGTAGTAGAGGTGTTTGCACTTCTTTTTCTCCTTCATCGCAAAACCAGCGACTGGAACCTTGAAATTCAGGCCTTCATTAGTCAATGTGGGCTGATACACCTCACCATAATAAGGCAAGTAACAATCAAGACTGTCATTATGGATGCTTACGCTAAATTCCCGCATCAAGGCTTTCATGGGAAACTTTCTGGGTATCACATAAAGCATGGTCATGGTGAAATCCTGTGTATTGATATCGATTGTCTTCGCCGACGAGGGATGCTGACCAAAGGCCAAAACGGAGAAAACGAAAAGCAGGATGGTGACGAACTTTCTCATCATATCATTTTATGGCTTTAAATAACTACTTAAAAATAGACTCGATAACCCCCAAAAGGGACATCAGAAATCAGACGGTCGTGGTCTTCCTGTCGCTTCACGCAACTCATCATTGGTGATCACCACCTCTAAAGAGTCGCCAGTGCCATCGTTCACGACTACGCCCTTCACGCCCATGTCGCAATCAGCCACCTCATCTGCCATCTGGCGAAGTATGCTCGTACGGCTCATACGTCGGAAGTTCTTAAGCAATGACTGCTTCATCGACTCCTTGTTGCGTTCCGAGTTCAGTCCACCACGTTGGAGTACACTCTCTTCTGCTGTGAAAGTACAAACCACATACTCATCATCGATTTCCACGGAAGATAGTTTCACCCCAGGCACAAACGCTCTAGGACAAGCAGAATGAACTTCCTTCACCATCGAGATAAGGGCTTCACTGGCTTCCTGACCATGAACAATCAGACTGAAAAATGACACCAAAAGTGTCAGGCTCAATAATTTGACTATACTTTTCATTGTTTCTTGAGATTTTACTAACATGGATACGCCGTGCCATATCGAAGGAAACGTCGGGAATCATTCTCTTTCATCATTCCAGTGCAAATATACTACAAACTCACCAATTTATTCCTTATAATATAGATTTCTTCACATTATTTCCGCTAAAAATTTTGCTGTGGGCAAAATGAGTGATAACTTTGTTGTACAATTACAATTATTATCTAACCATTGTTATGGAACTGTTATTTTTGATATTGAAGTTTGTCATCGGATTGCTCATGGTCATCAAAGGAGCCGACTGGCTCACCGACGGAGCATCGTCAATAGCCCATAAATTCAACATTTCATCTTTGGTCATCGGACTGACCGTCGTCGCTTTCGGCACATCCGCCCCCGAACTTGTGGTCAGCACCGTTGCGGCTGCAAGCGGCACGAACTCCGCCATTGCCATAGGAAACGTATTGGGAAGCAACATCTGCAACATCCTCCTCATCGTTGGAACAGTGGCGCTGGTTTATCCCATACCAGTGACCAAAGGCAACCTGAAGCATGACGTCCCACTTTGTATTCTGGCCTCTATCGTGATGTTTGTCATAGCAATGGACACTTTTGTCGATGGAAGTGAAGCCAATATCATTTCTCGGAGCGAGGGCTTCACTCTGCTCGCGTTTTTCGGCATCTTCCTCACCTATACTTTCTCGATGGCCAGGAAAACGGAGGAAACCACAGTCATAGAAACGGAAAAGGACAACACGAAAATCAAGGATTTCCCGATATGGAAATCAACCCTCATCTTCCTTGTAGGACTCGCCGTGCTGATTATAGGCGGACAACTTTTTGTCAATGGCGCTTCAGGCATCGCTACATCCATGGGTATCAAGCAATCTGTGGTGGCAGTAACTATCGTCGCTTTAGGAACTTCCTTCCCAGAACTTTTCACATCTGTCATGGCGGCAAAAAAAGGCGACACAGCCATGGCTTTAGGCAATGTCATAGGCAGCAACCTCTTCAACATCTTCTTCGTGCTTGGAGTGGCTTCCGTGGTACACCCTCTCGACGCTGGCACCATGTCAACATTCGACTTAATAGCACTGGTGGGTAGTTCTATCATCTTCTGGATTTTCTGCCGCATAGGAAAGCAAAAACTGACCATCTCCCGCGGAGAAGGCCTGGTATTGATTCTCTGTATGATTGCCTACTATGTCGTCCAAGTCCTCAATGCCGTTTAAGCCTTCAAGGTTTACATCATAATTAATAGGGGCAAACCATTCGACATTTGGCCTTCAACTGTTATATCGCAAAGAGTTTGTATATATTTTTTACACCTTTCTGAATTTTTTTGCAAGGACATTTTATCTATATGCAGAAAAATGTGTAATTTTGCACGAAATTAAGGATAAATATTCAAACTCATTACTTATGAAAGATAAACATCTAAGACTGGAAGCGATTAAAATCATCATCTCCAGCAGAGAAATAGGCAGTCAAGACGAAATCCTTCAGGAACTGCTCAAGGAAGGCTTCACACTGACCCAAGCCACGCTCTCACGCGACCTCAAGCAACTGAAAGTAGCAAAGGCGGCATCCATGAACGGCAACTACGTCTATGTTCTCCCCAACGACACCATGTACAAACGTTCCACTTCCGTGAAACCCGTGAAGGAAATGATGCAGACCACTGGACTGCTCAACATCCGTTTCTCTGGCAACATCGGAGTCATCAAGACAAGACCGGGATACGCCTCGAGCATGGCCTTCGACATTGATATGGAGAACATCCCCTACATCATCGGAACCGTTGCCGGGGACGACACCATCCTCCTTGTTCTGGAGGAAGGCGCTCCCAAGGAAACAGTAAGGCGACAGATACAAGCACTGATTTGACACTTTACGTTCAACAATATGCTACTCCATGAGACAAATCGGCTGATGGAGAACCTTCAATTTGCACAAACACTCATTTAATCAACAGTAACATACTATACTACTGTATCAATTGATTCATGCCAGACCAGTAGCGGCATACATGAAACAACCGCAGACTGGCCTGACATCACTAACTAAGGGAAAATGGAAATTAAAGATGAAGACTTTAAAGTCATCGTGGCCGACTCTTCCCATGAGAAGTATGTAGACATCATTCTCGCAACCATTACCGACTCAGCCAAGAAAAGGGGGTCAGGAATAGCGTCAAGAACACACGAATACCTGGCCACAAAAATGAGAGAAAGGAAGGCCATCATCGCTCTTTATGGCGAAGAAGAGGAATTTGCAGGCTTCTGCTACATCGAGAGTTGGGGCAACAAGGAATACGTTGCAAACTCTGGTTTGATTGTTGTGGAGAAATTCCGCAAACACCACCTCGCATTGAGAATCAAACAAACAGCCTTCACCCTCAGCCGTCTGAGATGGCCTAACGCCAAACTCTTCGGTCTCACCAGCCAAACCGCCGTGATGAGAATCAACACAAGACTGGGATATGTGCCAGTGGCATTCTCCGAACTCACACAAGACGATGCATACTGGGCAGGATGTGGCACCCCCGAGCACCCTTGCTGCGTGAATTGCGACGTCCTGGCTCGTTCCAACCGCAAGTACTGCGTCTGCACCGCGATGCTATACGACCCTAAGGAGCACATTGGAGAACCTCTGCCAGTCCAACTGCCCGACGACGTGGTGAAGATGGCAAAAGAAGCTGCGGCCCACAACTTGCGATAAACCGTTTGGGAACAATAACATCAATAATCAAGCATAACAATTATTCTTTAATTCTCAAATTCGAGATAAAAACTTCACAAAATGGAACAAAAGAAAAAAGTCGTGGTGGCATTCAGCGGTGGACTCGATACATCCTACACCGTGATGTACCTCGCTAAAGAGAAAGGTTATGAAGTACACGCCGCTTGCGCCAACACAGGTGGATTCAGCGACGAACAGTTAAAGACCAATGAGGAAAACGCATACAAACTCGGAGCAACAAAGTATGTGACACTCGATGTCACTCAAGAATACTATGCCAAGAGCCTTAAATACATGGTCTTCGGCAATGTTCTGCGCAACAACTGCTACCCTATCTCTGTCAGCAGCGAACGCATCTTCCAGGCACTCGCCATCGCACGCTATGCACGTGAAATCGGAGCCGATGCCATCGCGCATGGTTCGACTGGAGCAGGAAACGACCAGATACGCTTTGACATGACCTTCCTCGTCATGGCACCAGGAGTGGAAATCATCACTCTCACTCGCGACAACAACCTCAGCCGTAAAGAGGAAATCGACTACCTCAACGCTAATGGATTCAATGCCGACTTCGCTAAACTCAAGTACAGTTACAACGTAGGTATATGGGGTACCAGCATCTGCGGAGGCGAAATCCTCGACTCAAAACAAGGACTTCCCGAAACAGCCTACCTCAAACACCCGACTAAATCTGAGCCAGAGACTTTGGCGCTGACATTCAAGAAAGGTGAACTCACAGCAGTCAACGGCGTGGAGTACGACGACAAGATCAAAGCCATACAAAAGGTGGAGGAAATCGGTGCGGCATACGCCATCGGACGCGACTGCCACGTAGGCGACACCATCATCGGCATCAAGGGACGTGTAGGTTTCGAAGCCGCCGCTCCTATGCTCATCATCGCTGCCCACCGCTTCCTCGAGAAATACACACTGAGCAAATGGCAACAGTATTGGAAAGACCAGGTCAGCAACTGGTACGGCATGTTCCTGCACGAGAGCCAGTACCTCGAACCCGTCATGCCCGACATCGAAGCCATGCTCACCAGCAGCCAACGGAACGTCAACGGAACTGTCACCCTCGAACTGCGCCCCTACAGTTTCCAGACTGTCGGCGTTGATTCGCCTGACGACCTGGTGAAGAATAAGTTCGGAGAATACGGAGAGACGCAAAAGGGATGGACTTCAGAGGATGCCAAGGGATTCATCAAAGTCACTTCCACCCCATTACGTCTCTACTACACTTGCCATCCCGACGAGGAGAGATAAAGTCGTGTACTGGCCCATTCCATGACCAGTTCGTTCACTTTCAAAGAGAAAAAGAATATATGATTAGAGTAGGTATACTTGGAGGCGCTGGCTACACCGCAGGTGAACTCATACGCCTCCTGCTCAACCATAAAGAAGCGGAGCTGGTGTTCATCAACAGTTCATCGAACGCAGGCAACAAAATCACCGACGTGCATGAGGGATTGTTGGGCGAGACCGACTTGTCCTTCACTGACCAAACACCTTTCGATGATGTGGATGTTGTCTTCTTCTGCTTCGGGCATGGCAAGAGCGAGCAGTTCATCAAAGAACACCACATACCAGAACAAGTCAAAATCATCGACCTGGCACAAGACTTCCGTATCGCTGCGCCCACACACGATTATGTCTATGGACTTCCAGAAATCCATAGGGAACAAATCAAGACATGCAAACACCTGGCCAACCCAGGATGTTTTGCGACATGCATACAATTAGGGCTACTACCATTAGCCGAAGCCGGACTACTCTACAACGACGTGGCTGTCAATGCCATCACTGGTTCTACAGGAGCCGGGGTGAAACCTGGTGCCACCACGCATTTCAGTTGGAGAAACAACAACATGAGTGTCTATAAGGTGTTCTCTCACCAGCATATCCACGAGATAAGGCAGTCGCTCTGTAAACTCCAAGGACATCTGGAGGCCAGCATCGACTTCATACCCTACCGAGGCGACTTTGCCAGAGGCATCTTCTGCACCGAAGTGGTTAAACTGGAAGGAGAGGAAGGCACAGACACCAACCCATCTGCCGAGCAACTGGTGAATATTTATAAGGATTTCTATGCAGAAGCCCCTTTCACACACTATGTAGACAAGGCCATCGACCTGAAGCAAGTTGTCAACACCAACAAGGCGCTGCTCCACATCGACAAATACGGCAACAAGGTAGTCATCACTTCCATCATCGACAACCTACTCAAAGGCGCTGTTGGACAAGCCGTGCAGAACATGAACCTCATGTTCGGTATCGAAGAGACAGAAGGACTACGACTGAAACCCAGCGCTTTCTAAGGTTGGTGTCCCGCCGTTCCCTGGCGGGGGTAATCATCATCAAACAACAAAAACAATAACCAACATGAATTTATTCGACGTTTATCCATTATTCAACATAGCCATCCAGAAAGGAAAAGGATGTAAAGTGTGGGACAGCGAAGGACAGGAATATCTTGACCTCTATGGTGGTCATGCTGTCATCAGCATCGGACACTGCCATCCCCATTACATCGAGAAGATGACAGCCCAACTGCACACCCTCGGTTTCTACAGCAACTCAGTCATCAATCCCTTGCAACAGCAGCTTGCAGAACGGTTAGGCAAAGCCTCTGGCTACGAAGACTACCAACTGTTCCTTATCAACTCGGGTGCGGAAGCCAATGAGAACGCTCTCAAATTGTCTTCGTTCTATAACGGAAGAACAAGGGTGCTTGCATCGGAGAAGGCTTTCCACGGACGTACGTCATTAGCGGTAGAAGTAACAGCCAATCCTAAAATCATAGCCCCCATCAATGCCAATAACCACACCACCTTCTTGCCGCTCAACGACATCAACGCTTGGGAAAAGGAATTGGCCAAGGGTGATGTCTGCGCCTGCATCATCGAATGTATCCAAGGTGTGGGAGGCATACGCATAGCTTCCGACGAGTTCTTGCAGCAACTGTCTACTCTTTGCGCAAAATACAGCACAGTGCTGGTAGCCGACGAGATACAATGTGGTTACGGACGTTCAGGAAAGTTCTTCGCCCACCAATACGCAGGCATCAAACCCGACATCATCACTGTAGCCAAGGGTATTGGCAATGGATTCCCCATGGGTGCCGTACTCATCTCTCCGAAGTTCCAACCCGTCTATGGACAACTGGGAACGACATTCGGTGGCAACCATTTGGCATGCACTGCCGCCCTTGCAGTACTCGACGTGATGGAGAGCGAGAAACTGGTGGAAAATGCAGCCACTGTAGGCGAATACCTGATGCAACGCCTCAAGGATGAGCATCTTCCTCATGTAGTCGATGTTCGTGGACGTGGATTGATGATTGGTATCGAACTGGATGTACCATACAAGGAAATCCGCAACAAACTGGTCTATGAGCAGCATTGCTTCACAGGATGCAGTGGCACGAACGTGTTGCGCCTCTTGCCACCCCTTTGCATCACCAAAAACGATGCCGACGACTTCATCAACCGGCTTAAAGCCATTGGCTTCGCCTAAAATGCTCACGCTCGGCATAGCTCGAATAAATTCGGCTCTGCGCTCGCTCAATCGCATTTTTGACCATTGAACATTGGCTTCGCCTAAAATGCTTACCGTCCAGTATAGCATTAAATGGTTAATGTTCAATGGTCATCATCTCTCCATTCTGAATCGTTTTGGATTCACACCTTTCATCCTCGTGAAGAATCTCCCGAAACTACTCTGGTCCGCAAAATGAAGCCGCTCAGCAATGACAGCGATACTGAGGTCAGTGGTTTGGAGAAGCCACGAGGCTATGAGAATCTGGAGATGAAACGAGTGATGAAACTTTAGCAGGTAAGAACCTTCAGACTTTTTACGGTTCAGAGAGCGTGAAACATGACTCTAACTGGCCAAATCACTTATTCCACAGATTCTTTTGTTACCAGGTGGTCTGTTTTATGGACCACCTGGTGATAAATTCTACAAATCTGCTGTCAAAGAGAACAACCTTGTGCTGTTGGAACCTTTGACGAGGATGGTGTAGCCCTCGGGATGCTCTTCGGCAATGCAGGCTTTCACTTCTTCCACATTGTCGAACAAACGGAAGTAATCGGGATGATGTGTGGGAGCAAACTCCTCACCCACAAGCCATACCTTTTCGAAGCCACTTTCAGCAATGAAATCGACACATTTCTGATGCTCTTCATTGCTGACTTCACCCAATTCGCGCATGGCACCGAGGATGACGAACTTCCTCTCAGCACGCATCATGCGGAAATTCTCCAACGCGGCGCGCATACTCGTAGGATTGGCATTGTAGGCATCAACGACCAACTGATTATGGTCTGTCTGCATGAACTGTGAACGGTTGTTGGATGGCTGGTAACTTGCTATGGCATGGCAGATGTCATCAGGGGACACATCGAAATAACGGCCAATGGTGATGGCGGCCAGACAGTTGTCGAGATTGTACCCACCAATCAGACGAGTATGGACTTCATGCCACTCACCATCTTTTTCCTTCCACTCAAAGTGAAGGAATGGGTCGCAATCTATCAAACGGCCTTCTATCAGCAGTTCTTCTGACGGATGCTGACCATAACGGACCAACTGCAAGCCATCGGAAATCCCCATCAGATGTTCGTTGTCGTTGTTGATGAACACCTTGGCACCCTCACGCCCACGGAGAAAGTCGTAGAGTTCGCCCTTGGTTCGAATCACACCCTCAAAACTGCCGAAACCCAGCAGATGCGCCTTACCGACATTAGTGATAATGCCGTAGTCTGGTTCCACGATATTTACCAACGTTTTGATTTCTCCAGGATGGTTGGCGCCCATCTCCACCACAGCAATGTCGTGCCCGTCATGTAACCGAAGCAAAGTCTTGGGCACTCCGATGTGGTTGTTGAAGTTTCCTTGCGTGTATAGCACTTCGTACTTCTTCATCAATACCGTAGAAATCAACTCCTTTGTGGTAGTTTTGCCATTGGTGCCGGTCACCCCGATTATCCTTGTGCCCAACTGGCAACGGTGGTAATTGGCCAACTGCTGCAAAGTCTTCAACACGTCATCCACCAGAATATAGCGGTCGTCGCCTTCAACGACATAGTCGGCCTCATCCACCACCGCATAACTGCACCCTGCCGCCAAAGCCTTGGCCGCATAAGCATTGCCATCGAATGTTTCGCCTTTCAAAGCAAAAAACAGTGCCCCCTCTGGACAGTCACGGCTATCGGTCGTCACCACAGGATGAGCCAGAAACAATTCATGCAAACGTAGTATATCCATTTGTTTTCCTTTTTATACACTCAACATTTATTATGCTTTCCTCAACACTATTTATCCTTTTTATCCATACCCAAAGGTAACTTTTTGAAGAAAGTTTGGGCAAAGTTAGCACAAAAAAGCAAAAACATCTTCATCAAGTCAATAATTATCGTTAGTTTTGCATCATTATGCGAAACGAACTACAATACAGCATCAATTGCAACGGTCAACTGATGGATTTGTCCATTCCCCGCATCATGGGAATCCTCAATGTCACCCCCGACTCGTTCTATGCTGAAAGCAGGAAAGAGACGGAAAGCGAGATCATGGCGCGAGCCAGGGAGATAGTTGAAGAGGGTGCAGACATCATCGATGTCGGCGCTTGTTCCACCCGTCCAGGGGCAGACTGTCCAGATGAGCAAGAGGAGATGCGCCGACTGCGTTCAGCCCTCACCCCCATACGAAAGGCTTTCCCAGATGCCGTGTTGTCAGTTGACACTTTCCGTTCCTCGGTTGCGCGGATGTGCGTGGAGGAATACCAAGTCGACATCATCAACGACATCTCCGGCGGACAATACGACGACAGGATGTTCGACACCGTCAGTCAGTTAGGGGTTCCATATATCCTTACGCACACCAAGGGAACGCCCGACCACATGCAGGACCATCCACACTACGACGACCTGATGCACGAATTGCTGACCTATTTCGCCGAAAGAGTTCAAAAGCTCAGAGACAGAGGGCAGAAAGACATCATCATCGACCCAGGATTCGGATTCGGCAAGTCATTGGAGCATAATTATGCCCTTCTCAATAATTTGGAACAACTCCAATTACTGGAACTGCCCATACTGGTAGGTGTGTCACGCAAGAGAATGGTTTATAATCTCTTAGGCACAACCCCTGAAGACTCACTCAACGGTACAACAGTGGTGGACACCATCGCCCTGACAAAAGGTGCGAACATACTGAGGGTGCACGACGTGAAAGCAGCCAAAGAATGTACCACCATCTTCCAGAAGATGCAAAAACCATTAAGGGATATTCTATTTATCACGAATTAGCGAATTAAAGAATTTTTATTTCACTGATTTTCAGAATGATTAGAATTGAAGAATAAAATCGCAAGCGATTTTTAGATCTTACCTTAAACGAGAACACTTTACACTGATTTGTAAAAAACATCATTTGAAGAAAAGCCTTTTTGGGGCCATTATCTCCACCATCCTTTGAACAAAACCACTTAACAACCTATACAATATAACAATATGCCTTTCGATTTCGGAATCAAGGATGCCATCGACATCTTGCTCGTAGCCTGGTTGCTCTACTATATCTACCGACTGATGAAGGATTCAGGCTCTCTGAACATCTTCTACGGGATACTCATCTTCTTCGGTTTGTGGATAGTGGTGTCACAAATGTTCCAGATGCGCCTGTTGGGTAGCATCTTCGACAAACTCATCAGTGTGGGTGCTTTGGCGTTGATTATCCTCTTTCAGGACGACATCCGCCGTTTCTTCATCACCATCGGCACGCACCGCAAATTCAATTTCCTGACCAGGATGTTCCGGCTCAAGGAGAAAGTAGACAATTCCGACCCCGTCGTGATGCCTATTGTCAGGGCTTGCATGGACATGAGCCGAAACAAGACAGGCGCACTCATTGTAGTGGAACGCAACATGGCCTTGAGCGACATCATCAGTACAGGCGAGACCATCGACGCGAAAGTCAACCAAAGCCTCATTGAGAACATCTTCTTCAAAAACAGTCCTTTGCATGATGGCGCCATGATTATCAGCAAAAAAAGAATCGTGGCAGCGGGATGTGTCCTCCCCGTGTCGCACAACATATCCATCCCAAAGGACCTTGGGCTCCGCCACCGTGCTGCACTCGGCATCACAGAGCAGAGCGATGCTCTGGCAGTGATTGTGTCGGAAGAGACTGGCGGCATCAGTGTGGCACAAAGAGGCGTTTACGACCTTCGATTGCAAGCAGACAAACTGGAGGAGTATCTCACAGCCGCCATGAACGAAAAACCACATCATCCCAACAAAGCTAAAGAAGAATCATGATAACCCGGAGATTTCAGATTGCCGGAACTTTCGGACACGTCGAAAAAAAAGACCTCACCCACATAGGATGAGGCCTTTTTGATGTTTGGAATACGATTGCCAATTATTCACCTGGAACGATAGCACCCGATGGGCAAGCGTCTGCACATGTACCGCAGTCAGCGCAGATGTCGGGATTGATTACATACTTGCCGTCTCCCTCTGAGATAGCCTCTGATGGGCATTCACCTGCACAACTGCCACACATCATACAATCGTCTGTAATTAAATAAGCCATAACTTTAACTTTTAGAATTATTGATTAAATTATTGTTCATTTTTGATCATGTTGAATAATCATGGTGCAAATATACCACAATTAGATTAACATCTTCAAAGAAAAACGTCTTTTTTTGCATCCCCATCATCATTTTTTTACCCAAAAGAAGTGAAAATTGGCACAAATCACCATTTTTGAGCAAAATCGCCCATACTCGATTATGGGTATTTGTTTTAACCTTGAGGCCCCTAAAGACCTTAAGGATTTTAATGACCTTAATAATGACCTTAAAGACCCTAAGGATTCTAAAGCCCCCTATCACCCTCGAATCGCTTCAAGCATGAATCGAAGGAAAAGGAGGATGCCATGCAATAAAAAGGAGTTTTGTGCGTTTATAATTAGTACATGTTAGCGATATGCAAGAACAATGAGACGTCCTTTTCTCTTCATATTATTCACCCTGCTGATGCTACCCGCTTGTGTGCTGTTTGCCCAGAACAACAAAGTGGTGCAGAACCGTCCTTATATCGACCAGCGTCCTTTCCACTATGGATTCCTCGCCGGAATCCACTTGCAGGACATGGAGTTCGATAACAACGGTTTGAAGGATGCTGATGGCAATGAGTGGTACGCCGATGTTGCCAGTTACGAGCCAGGTTTCAGTGTGGGTATTTTGGGCGAGGTTCTTGTCAACAAATACCTGTCAGTGCGTGCCGTTCCTTCCATGCACTTCGGCACCAAGCAACTGACCTTTATCAACCATAAGGATGGCGCGAAGGACCACCAAACCATCAAATCCACCTACATATCCTTGCCTATCGACTTGAAAATCTCAGGACAGCGCATCAACAACTACCGTCCCTACGCCATGATAGGCGTTGACCCGATGTTGGACCTGACCATCAAGAAGAACAAGAATATCCGCCTCAAGCCCTTTGACTGCTATCTTGAAGCAGGCATAGGCTGTGACTTCTATCTGCCATTTTTCAAGTTCATCCCTGAGATCAAGTTCTGCTACGGTTTGTCGAATATTATCGAGAAGAACCGAGACGACCTCACCGAAGAATCGCGTCTTGTCTTTACCAACTCCGTGGAAAGTGCGAAGTCAAAGATGATAGTCATCACGTTCTATTTTGAATGATTGTATCAGTCAAGGGCATCTGAGCAATCTTTTTAAGAAAAACCACCTTCCCTTTCAACTTTTTTCGGATTTTATTCGTATTTTTGCGTTATTATTTGACTAATCATAACGCACATGAGAAAACTTACTACTGCAGTACTGATGGTTTTCTTAGTCCTGATGAGCGCCCAAGCACAGAAACTGCCCTCACGCGCCTCCATCCTAAAGGCCATGGAAACCGCCAATGACTATTTCATCGCCAAGTATCCTGACCCGGCAAAACCCACTTTCGTGAAGAAAGAGCGTCCGAGCAATCTTTGGACTCGCGGCGTGTATTTCGAGGGGCTGATGGAACTCATCAAACTCAATCCAAGTAATCAACAGAACATTAACTACATGGACAGTTGGGGAACCTTCCACAAGTGGACTCCTCGTAATGGTGTGAAAACACGTGATGCCGATGATTATTGCTGCTCACAAGCTTATCTCGACTTCTATAGTTGGAAAAAGCAACTCAGCACCAACATTTACGATTCGAGCGTGGGGGTAAAATTGAATTTAATAGTTGATGCGGGCATGATTGAACCTACCCAAACCTGCATGGCAAACCTGATGAAACTGGCAGACACAGAGCCAGACCCTAACAGCAAGGCAAAATTCAATGGTTCGAGCATTCACGATTGGACTTGGATTGACGCCATCCAGATGGGCCTTCCTGTGCTCACTACCCTCGAAGCCATGGCAAACACCAAAGATGAGGCGGCGGCCTATGGAAATCAAGCCTACCGCATGTACATCTGGACTCGAGACACCTTGGCTGGCGGCCTTTTTAACGAGTCTGAAGGCCTTTGGTGGCGAGACAAGGATTTCGTTCCACCCTACAAAGAGCCCAATGGAGCGAACTGCTATTGGAGCCGCGGAAACGGTTGGGTATATGCTGCGCTTGTACGAGCCATGGAAGATGCCCTGGAATCCAAGAACAGAGGTAATCACGACGACCATTTCAGCACGTACAAGGCCGATTTCCTCAGCATGACCACGGCACTGGTGAAATGCCAGCGCAAGGATTATTTCTGGAATTGCAGCCTTCACGACGCCTCCAACTTCGGAGGCAAAGAACTGACAGGCACCTCCCTCTTCATCTACGGCATGGCCTGGGGAGTTCGTCACGATATGCTCGACAAGAAGACCTATCTCCCCATTATCGCAAAAACATGGAAGGCGATGGTGAAGAAGTGCTTGCACAAGAATGGTTTCTTGGGTTATGTGCAAGGGACGGGCAAGGAACCCAAAGACTCTCAACCCGTAGGCTACGATGTGGAGCCCGATTTCGATGACTACGGTCTCGGCTGTTTCCTCCTTGCCGGCAGCGAAGTGTATAGACTCGCAGAATGAACCCTAAAAAGCCAATAATATGAGAATCGCAAGAATATTGTTCATCCTAATCGGAATAACCATCTTCACCAGTTGCGACGAGAGCAATGACAAAGAGAAGAAGGTGAAAGGGAAGGCTTCGAGTGCCCCTTACGAACTGTTAGTCATCGCCAACAAGGAATGGCTGAAGGGACCATTCGGCACCGAATTTATGGAAGTGATGCAAAGCGAGGTGCCGTGCCTTCCGCAGGTGGAGCCCAATTTCCGCACCACCTCCGTCAACCCTCACGATTTCACCAGCACGTTCAAGACTTACAGCAACATCGTGTCTGTCGAGATAGACAAGAAATACCCAGAGGCATCGATGTCGATGGTTCGCGACGCCTACGTCCATCCCCAGATAATCCTCAGCATCACCGCTCCCGACAACCAGAGCCTTGTGGAATACGTCCGTGATCATCGCGACCAAATCATGGAACTGTTCGTGGAGCAAGAACTGAAGCGTGAGGAGGTTTTCCTGCGCAACAGGAACAGCGGTCAAGTGACCACAGCAGTAAAGAGCATGTTCGGGTATGAGATATGCGTTCCCCAGGACATCAACGCCATCAAACGAGGTGATGGATTCATCTGGGCATCCTCCGACACAGAAACCTCCAACAACTACAACTTCGTCATCTACACCCTACCCTACAACTCCACCAAAGACTTGAGCACCGAACGTCTTGTGGCGTGCCGTGACTCAGTGATGAAGCTCTACATCGAAGGAGAGAAAGAAGGACAGTACGTGCAGACCGACCCTTTGACCATCCTTGGCCGTGACATTGCCGTCAATGGCTCCTACGTAAAAGAGATACGCGGTTTGTGGAGGATGAAGGGTGGTATGATGGGTGGTCCTTTTGTGGAATACGCTCAGATTGACACCACCAAGAACGTCATTGTCGTCACTGAGGGTTTCATTTTCGCACCCGAGAAGAAGAAACGCGACCTCATCCGCAGCATGGAGGCTTCACTCCGAACACTGAAGATGTAAAGGGATGTTCTATTTATCACGAATTTGAGAATTTTCGAATTATTCTTCTGCTGATATTAAGAAATTCATGGAATTATCGATGAAATCGCAAGCGATTTTTGTAGTTACCTAAACATATTGGTACAAGTTACCTATTCCCCCCAAAAAGAACAAATCACTTGATTATGAAGAAAAGCATATTATTCCTGTCAACATTCCTCCTGTGCGTCCTCGCTCACGCACAGCGTTATCAATTTTCCTTCGCTGGTCCACAGGATGGCGCCACCGTCGTCATACCCACAGACACCTTCAGCACAGAACGAGGTTACGGCTACGATTTCATCAATCTACCCAGTAAGAAAGGCGGAGACCCATTCATCTTCTCCGTTTTGGTTCCCGATGGCAACTACAAGGTGACCGTCACTTTAGGTTCCAAGAAAAAAGCCGCAAGCACCACGGTGAGGGCAGAGTCCAGACGATTGTTCCTTAACAACATATCGACCAAGAAAGGAGAGTTGAAGACATACTCGTTCATCGTGAACAAACGCGACACACGCATAGGCGACAATGACAACGTTCGGATTAAGCCCCGCGAGAAGACCAAACTCAACTGGGACGACAAACTGAGCATAGAAGTGACAGGCGACGCCCCTCAAATCGCCACCATCCAGATAGAGCCGGCTGGGCAGGATGTGACCACGCTTTGGCTCTGTGGCAACTCGACCGTGGTGGACCAAGACTACGAGCCCTGGGCCAGTTGGGGACAGATGATTACCCATTGGTTTGACGACAAGGTGGCCATCGCCAACTACGCCGAGAGCGGTGAGCGGGCATCGTCGTTCATTGCAGAGAAACGCCTTGCCAAAATCATCACGCTGATGAAAGAGGGCGACTACCTTTTTGTGGAGTTTGGCCACAACGACCAGAAGGAGAAAGGAGCAGGAAAAGGTGCATACTACAATTTCGCCACCTGTCTGAAGACTTTCATTGACGAGGCACGTGCCAAAGGCGTGACCCCCATCTTTGTCACCCCCACCCAGCGAAGGGCTTTCGACCCGAGCAACACCAAAATCGTGGAAACCCATGCCGACTACCCCGATGCCATGCGTTGGGTGGCCGAGCGCGAGCAGGTGCAAGTGATTGAACTGCATGACATGACCCGGACCTTCTTCGAGACTTTAGGTTTCGAAGGTTCCAAGAACGCATTGGTACACTATCCAGCCAACACCTATCCCGGTCAGCCTCAAGCCCTCGCCGACAACACCCATTTCAACCCCTATGGAGCCTACGAGATATCCAAGATGATTATCGAAGGCATCAAGGCCCTCAAACTCCCAATAGCCAGCCATATCAAGGACATCTACACACCATTCGACCCCTCCCATCCCGATGACATCAAGTCGTTCCACTGGGTAGATTCCAAGTTCTTCGAAGTGGCTAAGCCCGACGGAAATTAATTGAGAATTCAGAACAAACAGAATATTCGGAATCATGCCCACTGCAAAAACCAATAATAATCAGCCATCTATGAAAAAGGCCCTTGCTATCCTCGCAGCCACCATCCTGAGCGTCTCTGTCCATGCCCAGGAATGGATTCCCTCCAATCCCGAAGCCAAGCCCTATACACGTTGGTGGTGGCTTGGCAGCGCTGTAGATAAGAGCAACCTTCACTACAACCTGCAGGAGTATGCCAAGGCTGGCATTGGAGGTGTGGAAATCACCCCTATTTACGGAGTACAGGGCAATGACGCCAACAACATTCCATACCTCTCACCCCGTTGGATGGAGATGTTGGGATTCACGGAGTCAGTGGGTCAATCAGTGGGTATAGAGACCAACATGTCCACAGGGACAGGCTGGCCTTTTGGTGGGCCGACAGTGCCCATCAGTGAGGCAGCGGCAAAGGCCATCTTCCAGACCTACGTTTTCGACAGTTCCCATCCTTCAGTTATCGATGTGCAGTGTCAGGATGCCAAGCAGAAAGACTTCGCCATCCTGCAAAAAGTCATGGCTTACAAGATAGACGAGCGCCAAGACACTGTAGTCTATAAAAAAGTGGTGGATGTGACGAGAAGTGTCATGAATGGAATGATAGACCTGCGTTTCCTCCCCCGTGGCCAATGGCAGGTTGTGGTTCTCTACTGCGGACGCACCCGCCAGCAAGTAAAAAGAGCCGCTCCCGGTGGTGAAGGCCTGGTCATCGACCATTTCAACCGTCAGGCAGTCAAGAACTACCTCGCCCGTTTCGACTCGGCATTCTCCAATCAACACATCGCCCGTCCACACACGTTTTTCAATGACTCTTACGAAGTCTATGGCGCAGACTGGACCCCCGACCTGCTTGACGAATTCGCCAAAAGGCGAGGTTACCGTTTAGAACATTTCTTCCCCGACTTCCTGCGAGAGTCCGACCGCACCGACACAGGCCGCCGCATCATGTCCGACTATCGCCTTACCTTAGGAGAACTGCTTCTGGAGAACTTCACCGAGGAATGGACACGGTGGGCGCACAACGGCCATGCCATCACCCGCAACCAAGCACACGGAAGTCCCGCCAACCTCATCGATGTCTACGCGGCGGTGGATATTCCCGAATGCGAGGGTTTCGGTTTGTCCGACTTCAACATCAAGGGCCTTCGCAAAGACCCCGGTTTCACCAAGAAGAATGACTCTGACATCTCCATGCTGAAATACGCATCCTCAGCCGCCCATATCTCAGGCAAGCGCTACACCTCATCAGAGACATTCACCTGGCTGACCGAGCATTTCCGCACCTCGCTCTCCCAGTGCAAGCCCGACCTCGACCTCATGTTCATCTCAGGCGTCAACCACATCTTTTTCCACGGCACCTGCTACTCTCCACGCGAAGACGAGTGGCCAGGCTGGCGTTTCTACGCCTCGGTAGACATGTCACCATCCAGCAACTACTGGCGCGACATGCCCGCCTTTTCCCACTATATCGAGCGTTGCCAGAGTTTCCTGCAATGGGGAGAGCCCGACAACGACATGCTGGTCTATCTGCCCTACTACGACATGCTATATGACCAAGAGGGGCGTCTGGCCCAGTTCGACATCCATTCCATGGAGAAGCGCGCCCCCGAATTCATCAAGGCCATCCAAACCATCATCAAGAGCGGTTACGATGTGGATTATATATCCGACAAATACCTGTCGCGCACTTACATGAAGGACGGCCATCTCACCACGACCGGCCACAACGCCTATTCCGCCATCATTCTTCCAATGGTGAGGTTCATCGATGAACGTACCTTCGGACAACTGCTCCGATTGGCACGAGAAGGCGCGACCATCGTGTTTGTAGGTGGTGTTCCCGGTCAGGTTCCAGGTTTCAGCAATCTCGCTATGCGCACTAAGAACTACCAGTCCACACTAAAACAACTGGCAAAGGACATCGACTTTGTGGGAAAAAGCGAACTCAATGTGCCCTACGGCAAAGGACGCATCATCTGCGCCTCCGACTATGCTTCAGCCCTGAGTGGTTGCGCTGCGCGCCCCGAACCCATGCGTAGTCGGCAGGGATTGCAATGTATCCGCAGGTCTAACGATGACGGCTACCACTATTTCGTCTCGAACCTACAAGGCAAAGACATCGACGAATGGGTTGACTTAGGAGTTCAGGCCTCAGAAGTAGTCCTCTATGACCCTATGGACGGAACAATCGGCAAGGCCAAGGTGAGGCATGAAGGAGGCAAGACCTCAGTACTGTTGCAGTTGTCATCAGGTGAGTCAGTCATTCTCCGCACCTTCGACACCCCCTCCGCAGACCATTTCGCTGATTGGACATACATAGAGACCGACAACAGCAAAGCCATCAACCTTGACAAAGGATGGACATTGACGTTCACCGCCAGTGCTCCCCAAGTGATCGACACCCTCCTTCATCTCGGTCATCCCCAGCCATGGACAGCTTTAGGCGACCCAGTGATGAACATCACCATGGCAACAGGGCGATACGCCACCACCTTCGACCTACCCGAGGCCATTGTCGACGAATGGATTCTGGACCTCGGTGATGTACGCGAGAGCGCGAGGGTCATCGTCAACGGCCAGGCAGTGGACACCCTTTTCGCCGTGCCTTTCCGCACCCGTATTGGGAAGTACCTTCACACAGGAAGCAACACCATAGAGGTGGAGGTGAGCAACTTGCCAGCCAACCGTATCTCATGGCTCGACCGTCAGGGCGTGGTATGGCGCAAGTTCGAGGAAATCAACGTTGTCGATTTGAATTACAAGAAAGACAACTACGCCAATTGGGACGTTGTCCCTTCAGGGCTCAACAGCCCAGTGCGTCTTGTTCCTGCCAACCTCAAAAAATAATCAGTCCTTTTTTCCTTATTCAGAAAATAAAAGGTTATTTTTGCATTGCAAATTATAGAATACTAACTACTAACCGAAATAAGATATGAAACTACGACTTTATCTCTCTACCTTAATGATGACGGCACTTCCCGTCATGGCACAGCAGATTCCCACATCCAGTTATATGCTCACCGCCAATCAAGTGCCAGGCAATGTGGTGCCATTCGACATCACCGCAGAAGGCAAGACGTTCCCCGTGGTATGGGGCATGGACGCGGCGTGGATGAGTGAACCAAACATGAGGAAAGGCATCAACCATATCGGTGCTGACAACATCGGTGTCATCCGCCTCTCTTTCCAACCTGCTTTCAAACTCAACAGCGGCAATCTTACCCAAGACCACATCAAAAACCTGAAAGAGCGTCTTCGTCTGGCCGATTTGGTGAGAAAGAACATCGATTGTGTGATTAACTGCGACCAGGAGGCAGGGATTGACGAATGGTACACCAAGAACAACAAGGCCAACATCCAGAACTGGTGCGACTTGATAGACAAGTCCGTCGCCTACGTTCAACAGAACAGCAAACACCGCCTGGTGTCCGTATCACCTTTCAACGAACCCGACTACGGTTGGGGTCAAGGCAGCCAGAGCGACATGCGGGAGATTTGCAAGATGCTCAGGGAGAGTTATCCTCGCTTCGACACCATCCGTATCTCAGCGGGCAACACGCTCAACTGCGACCAGGCATCGCCTTGGTACAACTACATGAAACCTTACGTAGACGAGGGCAACACCCACCAGTTGGCGGGTTCCTTCAGCACCTACGCCAACTTCTTCAAGGAGGTGCGCAACGATGGCAAGATGGCTACTGCGGATGAGTTGCACAATGTAGGTGAGGCTATTGTAGGTGTGGAGTATGGCATGCAGAGCGGGATTTGGTGGGGATTCGATGCCATAGCCCGTGGTCAGTTCTGCCAAGACAGCAACCATGGCACCCGTTTAGCCTACTCAGAGAACCGCGGTGCCTGGACTTCCGCCGCTGTCTATAGGAACGACTCCACTCAAGCCATCCACGCCTACCTTGGTTCATCAGAACGTCAGGCCAACACCTCGACCTACCAGTTTGTATCGACCGACCGTGATGTCTATTTCGACGGTCAAGGTCCCATGCGCGAGTTTTTCATCGAGATACCCGGAGGCACCGGTTACCAAAATGGCCAGACCAATGCCGAGCGCATCATCAACATCACCTACGGCGAGGATGTGGCACCCAGTTACATCAGCGGTGGTGAGTACATCATCATGAACCGCTACAGCAAGAAACTCGTTTCTTGCGAGGGAGGCACCACAGGCAGTGGCACCAACGTGGTTCAACGCGCGAACAAGGGTGGCAACTACCAGAAATGGAACGTACAGCCAGTGAGTCCACGTATCGGCGGTGATTTCAGTTACTACACCATCTGCTTGTCGTCCACAGGCGTCGCCCTTGATGTGCTCGACTACTCGAAGGCATCTGGTGCCAACGTCATCGTGTACAAGGGTACGAACTACGGAAGCAATGAGCAATGGTACTTAGAGTATGCCGGCGATGGCTTCTACTACATCCGCAACCGTGAGAGCAACCTTTACCTTGAATTAGCCAGCAACACCATTACAGAGAACACCACCATCCGACAAGGCGCGCTCGCCAACACCAACACGGCACGCAAACGCCAGCAATGGCGAATACTTCCTATAGATGCGGAATGTGAGTTAAATGCGCCAGAGACCCCGACAGGCCTGAGTGCCGAAGCCTTTCCTGCCTCCGTGAAACTCGAATGGGCAGCCAACACAGAAGAAGACCTTGCCGGCTACATGATACTCCGCAAGGACAAGGAAGAGGACTACTGGAACACTATCGGACGAAAGATTCAGGGTACGAGTTTCATCGACAACACCTGCCGTCAAGGTCATGACTACCTTTATAAGATTAAGGCTATTGACAAGTCGGACAACATGTCAGCGGCTTGCGACTCCGTATCTGCAGCCCCCACAGGGGAGCGCACCCTCATCGCCCAGCTGCAGTTCGACGGCGCCTTGACCGACAACACCGCCAATTCCTTCCACTCAGTCATCATGGGCGAAGACAAATACACGGACCAGCATAAGTCGGGTGAGAAGTCGCTGAATCTCAGTGGTACGAACAACTACCTCCAACTGCCTTACGAATTGGCCGACATGGATGAGATGACCATCTGCACATGGGTATATTGGCGCAACAGTTCCTCAGCCTGGCAACGCATCTTTGACTTCGGCAACGGCACCAACCAGTATATGTTCCTCAGTCCGAGCAACGGTTCTCAGATGCGCTTCGCCATCAAGAACGGTGGAGACGAGCAGACCCTCAGCACCACCCGGCTGTCTTCGATGTCTTGGCACCATGTTGCAGTGACCTTGGGCAAGGACAGTGTCTGCATCTATGTGGATGGTGACCTCAAGGCCAGTACGACAGACATCACCCTCCGTCCGTCGGACTTCCACCCCGTGATGAACTACATCGGACGCAGCCAGTTCCCGAACGACCCCTTCCTGAAAGCCTACATCGACGACCTGAGGGTGTATAACTACGCGCTCAACGCCTCAGAACTCGCTGCCGTGATGGAAGACAACGAGCCTATTTCCAATGGTATCCATGCAGCCACTTCTGTCGAGGATGCAGAAATCGTAGGGTACTACGACGCTGAAGGCCGCCTGCTCACCCAGCCCCAGAAGGGCGTGAACATCGTGAAGATGAAGAACGGCAAGACCAAGAAGATCATCAGATAAACAACCCATGAGTGTTCGGAATATTCTCGTATTCTGAGTTTTCTGGATATTCAGAATCTTCCGAACGCTCAAACTAAAAAACAATGAACATGAAAGACTTGAACCCCAACAAGAATTTCGGTCTGGACAGCAAACCAAGTCTGCGCGACATCGGTAAACTGGCACTCCTTGTAGGAGCGGCCATCGCCGGGACCATCTTCGGTTCCTTACTCACCAAAGGTGGAAAAAAGAAATAGTTTTTAGGCAAAGTTCAACTACAATGATGAAAAGGACAGTTCAATACACATTGCTTGCCACAGCATTCCTGCTTTCCTGCCATGCGATGGCAGACAGCCTTGGTTGAACAAGTCCACCAATTGCTATCATCACGTTGATATAGGATTCTGGGGAATCCGCACATCTATGTTACTGAGAGGAGACGCTCTCAGCGTCTGTTGTTTGGGAAGGAGGAGTAACAGTTTTGAGGTTTCTGTTCAGATAGAGTTGAGCGGATAGGAAGAGGATGCTTGCCGCAGGGAAAGCCCACCAGTAGTATGTAGGCAAGAATGTGGAGAAAATCCAGGAAGCGATGACCAACACGACCGAATGCCCAGCAATCACGACAGTGCAGTGATTGATATGCCCTCTGATTTGGTAGGTGAAAGCAAAAACCAATGAAAGGCTATAAGGTAAGAGCATGAGAGAGAAAATGCGCAGCACCCCCGTCAATTCCGACAACATGGGTTCTTCTTCCAGACCAAATACAATGGCCATAGTGTTTGGTAGGCACATCAGCACCATCAATCCCAAAATTTCCACACAGAGCCATTTCGTCCCTTTCCTGAAGAGTCGTTGCAGAGCCACCATGTCTCCTTGAGCCATCATCTCCTCTCCCAGCACAAAGAAAGCCTCGCTCAAAGCGTTGATAAAGATGAAGCCAACCAAGAGCATCTGTAGGCAGACAGACCAATAGAACAGTCCGTTATTTCCTAAGGCATTGAATGTGAAGACATTGATAAACAAGACGGATAACGCCATGAGCAACGTACCGAGTGATATAGGTGCCCCCTCTTTCAAATTGCGCGAAAAGAGAGGCAGCAGCAGTCGCTTGCCCGGCCAATGCAGACGGAATTTGCTGTGGTGGTGATGAAAGAAATAGCATAGGGTCAATGCGGTAATCGAGAACTGAAGTAGAGAACCAATGGCGCAACCAGCAATGCCAATGTCCATGTATCCCATTGTCACCACATCCACCACGATGTTGACCAGCACTCCCGCAACCACAGCCATTGTCGCATGCATGGGGTGTCCGTCAGTAGCCGTAAACAAGCAACAAGCGTAGGCAAGCATCTCTATCCACGTCCCCAAGACATAGACTTGTAGATATTCTGTGCCCATCTGTGTCAATTCGCTGTCATCGGTCAAGGCAGAAACGATTTGCGGTGTGAAGATTCGGAGCAAGATAGATGCCAGGATACCGAATGTGAGGATAGAAAAGATGGCGATGGTAAAAACGGCAGACAAAGTCCTGTCGTCCTTTCTTCCTGTGGCATTGGCGCAAATCGCGTTGGCACCGAATCCCATGAGTAATCCGAGACAGTTGATACCGACAATGATGGGCATGACCAGACTGAACACAGAGACCGCGTCATTATCGACAAACTGGGCTACAGCAATCGCATCGAAAGTACTGCCTAACTGTCCAGAGGCCGATGTCAACATGGCTGCGAGAACATATCGCAGTAATTGAGGGTCTAACTTAAATGGCTGTTCCGAAGAATTGTTTTTTTTCTTTAATTTCATCATCTCATTAGTCATTATATGGGTGTTCAATCTATCACGAATTATCGATATAATTGCAATCGATTTTTAGAAGTTACTCATATTTCTTCCAGTCCACTTCACGGTCTATACGTATCGGCGGTAAATGATAGTAGCGTGAAAACATCAGCGATCGGTTGTCATTAGGGTTCGTTTCCAAATCCGCGGCATAGATGAGATGGAAATCGGTAATAGACCTTGGTCCGAGGTAACTGTCAAGATCATGTGGAATATAGAAAGCCCGAACGACAATCAAGTCATCGTTTTTGTGTTGTTTCACTTCTTCAAGTCTGTCCTCAAACTGCTGTCTGTAGGAACTTTCCACATAAAAGCATCCCAGCATCACGAGCAAGGCATACAGACAGCATAAGGAGCCACACGCCAGAGTGATGGATTTCCTCATTGGAGTGGCAATCAAAGCCTTTTTCATCCAGGGGAGAATATGCCGGAAAGCGGCGGCGGAAGCCACTGTGAGGAACATGGTGGAGTGGAAACCAGTTCTCAAGGCAAATTCCGGTGCGAACATCATGGCGCATAGCACCAACATGCCAGCGGCCGTGAAAACAGGAATGATGTGGTCGGAATGAGGA
The DNA here is from genome assembly GCA_902773225.1 of uncultured Bacteroidales bacterium. GTDB lineage: Bacteria > Bacteroidota > Bacteroidia > Bacteroidales > Bacteroidaceae > RUG11857. The sequence goes on along the minus strand of CACYEC010000241.1, from coordinate 1,812 downwards.
CATTTCAACCACCATAAAACGATGGGAATGAAGAGAAAACCCTCCCAAATGAGGATGGGCAGGAATCCTTCAAGGAAATTATCCATAAACATCTCTGTCGAGAAGAGTTTCTCAGCAGGCAGGACATACTCTGGTTCCAATTCCAGCATCAAGTGCTCGCGGTTGAGCGAACCAGGAGCAAGCATGATGAACCCACAGCCGATGAGCAGGAAAATGAATCCCCATACCATCCAGCGCTCCACTTGTTTGCGTCGAAATGCGATGAATAGATAGTAGGCTGTTATTAAGACGGTGATGAGGCTGCCTGCTTCCTCGGACCATCCCGCCTGTAGTCCGAGCAGCACCATCAGCCACACGGGAGGATGCCGTTTAGTGACGAATGGCAGCAGGAAAATACATTCCCAGAGACCTGTCCATAGATAAACGCATGCTCCTGTCATCCAGAGCATAGTTGATGGGTAGTCGATGACACCGAAAAGCATGCACAGCATGACCCAGAAGAAAACGCCTTTCTGTCGAGCAGGCGAAACCATCTTTCCCATAGAGAGCCAGTAGAGGGACACCATCAGTAGGATGAAAACGCCAGTGTTGGCAATGTCGAACCAGAACTCGCCGACCCATGCGAAGAACTGAATCCAAATCATGGAAAAAGTACGGCCTCCCCATGTGAGATAATGCGACCACTGTGAAATGATGATGTCGTGGAAACTCTGCACACGTTCACGAGGACCGATGTTGTCCATCAAGTTACCCCAGTGTTCGCCGTCCCAGATGAAGGCGTAAGAATAATCATCTCCAACCAACGGTAGCAACAAGTTTCGAACAAAAAATGGTATGGCAAAAGCCAAAAGTAGCATCTGCCAAGTCGTCTTGCCCCACAGTTTTCCGACAAGTTGAAATATGCGATTCTGAAAAGCCTTGGTATTCATCCCGCGATGTAAGTTTTTGGTGGTAAAATTTGAATTATACTTTTGTTTGCAAAGTTATAAATAATGAGGATGAAATCAGAAAAAAGGTAAAACGAATTTGGGATTTTGAGGTAAAAACTGTGAAGCCAGGGGGGGATGAACATTAGATAAAATGCTCACGCTCGACAAAATGAGAACAAGTTCTCTTTTGTACTCACTTAATCGCATTTTTGACCATTGGCTTCGCTCTCGCTTAATCGCATTTTTGAACATTGTTGTGTGCAACACCCCACCCCGGTTGACGCGACGTTAAAGCAATGAGGACAGTGGGTGAAAATGTTTCATAACAAATGTTAAAACGAGGGCGTTTATGCAGATTTTGCATTAAAATGCATATTTAAGGGGTGTTTTTAGGTTGTTTTATGGAAATTTATGCAATGTTATATACAAAAATGTTTCATGGGTATGACAAAATGAAACATTTTGAAACATTGAAAAAAACGTTCTTCACTCTCGGCTATCTGTTTCCTGAGTTTCCGCATTTGGACAAATCGGTCAAAAGTCTTTGAATCGAGTGTCTCCTTATAATCCACTTTCACTTGTCGGTTAGAGGAGGTCTGGGGACTGTCAACAGCATGGGAATTGGGCATATATGTCACACAAAAGGTCCAGTAGCTATTCCCGTCCAACATAGCCAACTCTTTTTTTATATCTATTATCTTGTGGGCGCGAAGGAAATGGTTCAACTCGTCGCTTAAACACTCTTCACCGTGTATAGGAATTGTGAAAATCTTGATTTGCATAATATATATAAAATCGACCGGCTTCGCCGGTATTTTTATTCTCCGGCAGTCCGTCCCATGCGGTTGGGGCTTTTTTGTTTAGCCCCAAACCTGCATGGGAA